>CAYXHU010000200.1:0-4598 GCA_964464675.1 uncultured Acidimicrobiia bacterium | reverse complement strand
CGACCTTCCTGTCTCAGTACGGAGTGTCACCCAGGATCGGGATCGGCGACGTCACAGGGCCGAGATGACCGACGAGGAGATCTACCGGAAGTCCGCCGACGACCTGGTCCGCCGATGGCCACCGGCAGCGCCACGGTGATCCTCAGTCCGCTCGGCGTTCTCGGCTGCAACGGTGCCGCCGTGGGCGGTGACGATCGCCTCGACGATCGCCAGACCGAGGCCACTACCGCCCGAGCGCCTGGAACGTGAGCGATCGGCCCGGGAGAAGCGATCGACGAGGCGCGCCAGAGCGTCGTCGGGGATGCCCGGGCCGCCGTCGGCGACCGTCAGCACTGCCCTGCCGTCAGCTACGGCCAAATCCTGGACGGCACGGGGCTGCGCGCCCGGTGAGCCGCCGCATCGACTCCATCCGGCCCGATCAGCGCGATGGCGGGGCCCTCAGGGCGCGAGAATCGATGGGGCAGAGTTGCATTGGAGGAACCGTGGAGACCGTGGACCTCTCCGACGCGTACGTGCCGACCTACCTCACATGTCTCGAGGACTGGTCGGAGGAGATGCAGGAAGCCGGGGACCACAAGGCCCGCTGGTACGAGAAGATGCGGGATCGGGGACTCCGAGTCAAGCTGGCCCTCGACGACGAGCACCGCGCCGTCGGCATGATCCAGTATCTCCCTATCGAACAGTCGATGGCCGACGGCCGCGACCTGTACATGGTGCTGTGCATCTGGGTCCACGGATACCGCGAGGGTGTGGGGAAGCACCAGGGTCACGGCATCGGTTCGGCGTTGCTGGCCGCTGCCGAGCAGGACGCCAGAGACCTGGGAGCCACAGGACTCGCCGCGTGGGGGGTCACCCTCCCGTTCTGGATGCGGGCATCGTGGTTCAAGAAGCACGGCTACCAGACCGCCGACCGCAGAAAAGGCCGGGAGCTGGTCTGGAAGCCGTTCACCACCGACGCCGAGGCTCCGACGTGGGTGGCGGCGGGGCCGGCCCCCGAGCCGCGCGCCGGCCAGGTGACCATGACCGCATACTCGAGCGGCTGGTGCCCGGCCATGAACCTCGTCTACGAGCGAGCGAAGCGGGCGGCCGAGGAGCTCGGTCCCGAGGTCGCCTTCGTGTCGATCGACACCAGTGAGCCCGACGCGATGCGCCACCACGGCCACAGCGACGAGGTATTCCTCGACGGCAAACCTCTCCAACGAGCAGCGCCGCCCTCGTACCGCACGATCAAGAAGCGAGCGTCCCGGCGCATCCGTCGGCTGCGCCGGCGCTAGCGATCGCGTCTGGACGGAGCGTTTGCCGATGGCCTGGAGAGCCCGGCACACGCGAACAAGGTCCGGCCCCCGCCGACCCCGCACCGCGGGTACCGTGCCCGCCATGAGCCGACAGCACAACCGCCCCCGGTCCCGCCCGCCGAGCCGGCCCGGGCGTCCCCGCCGCCCCCGGGACGAGGCACCCGACCTCCTGGACAGGGTCCGCTTCGCGCTGGATGCGGATCATCCTCTCCCGCTGGTCACGCTGGCGGCGGCCATCGTCGAATCCACCGCCCATCACGACGCGAATCCCTTCACACCGGAGCCGAAGCGGGCCACACGACGGGAGATGATCCAGTCGCTCACCGGCGTGGACCTGCCGGAGACGACTGCGCTCCTCACGGCCATCGCTCCCCTCCTCGAGGGCGAGCCCGGGGGCGAGGAGGTTCGCAGGGAGCTCGCCCATCGCAGTCACAGGCTCCCGGACTGGCTCACCGGCCTCACCCCGGCCCGAGTGACCCGAGTGATGTCGACCACCCACCCGTTCCACGACGGGGAGAATGTGATGGCCGAAGTCCTCACCGACGGCGGCAGCGTGTTCACGGTCCTGGTGTACGTAGACCACAACCTCGGCACGCTCGTGAAGGATGCCCTGGCAATCCCGACCGACCTCGACGACGTCCGAGCGAGCCTGCTCGCCCACGCCGACGACCCCGAGCTCGTGATGGTCCCGCTCGACCCGGCGGCCGGCCGGGCCCGGGTGGAGCAGGCGATCGAATCCGCACTCCGCACCTTCCCACCGTTCGAATCCGAGAACTGGCCCATGTCCCGGCCGCTCGTCGAATGGGTGTGCCGGCTGCTCCCGCCCGGCGGCGTGGGGTACTCGTTCGAGGAATGGGACGAAGCGGCCCGTGCCGATCTCGAGCAGCGTTTCCGAGCCTCGCCTCACGCCGATGGCCTCGACGCCGACCATCTCGAGCTGATCGACTCGCTGCTGTGGTTCGGATGCGACTACGGCATCTGCGAGCCGCTCAACTGGAGCCCGCCGAGGGCCGAGATCTTCCTGCTCGACTGGGTGCCCCGCAAGTTGCTGCTCGGTGAACGCCAGCTCCGCAAGATGCCCGGCCTGCTCCGGTCCTTCGTCCGCTTCGGGCACGCCGAGATCGGACTGCGCGACGACTTGACGGCCGAGACCCTGGCGGCGATCGACCGGTTCGAGCCGGCCTACCGCGCTGCCCTGACCGGCGACCGCCCTCACAACATCCTCGACGTGCTCGCCGCGGCCGGAATCGGCACCGGCGAGGAGCCGGCGTACGATCCGACGGAGCACCTCGAACGCAAGGTCGGTGGACGAGACGCACTCGACACCCTCGACGATCGGGCGCTCCCCGACGAGGAGGTCCGGTGGGAGCACGTGCCCGAGGACATCCACCCCAGGTTCGCCGAGGTGCTGGAGCTGTGCGACGCCTTCTGCGAACGGTGGCTGGACGCCGAGCACCGCACCGCGGTGCGGCGCCTGGCAGCTCGGGTCGCTGCAGCGGACCCGGGCGTCTTCGGGGGCACCGGCCGCACCGACACTGCGGCGGCCGCACTCTGTTGGATCGTCGGCAAGGCGAACCGCGCCTTCGATCACGGCTGGGGAAAGCACGGATCACTCCTCGTCAAGGATCTCATGGAGTGGTTCGGGATCACGGCAAGCCCGTCCACCCGGGCCGCCCGGATGCTCCGGGCGATCGACGTTGACGACCGATGGTTCTCCATCTACGCCGCCCTCGGCGACCCGGCACTGCTCGTGTCGAGCGAGCGACGGGCGATCATCGAGCACCGCGGTCAGAGGGAGGAACGGGGCTGGTAGCCGCCCGGAGGGGCCGTGATCGGCCCTCTGCCGATCCTCGGGAGCTGCCGGGAGCAACCGGTCGGCGTTGTTGGGATGGGCCGGCACCCGGTGTCCGACATCTCTTCGCCCGGCTACAGGCGGGCCACGCAATGAGACGGATGTCGGCAGCGGCCGCATTCTCCTGAACACGTGGTCCGGAGCAGCCTCGAGATGGCCCATCGAAGCCGGCCGCCTCCGGAGATGCGTGCCTGTGATGATCGACGGGCGCTGCCTCAACCTTCTCGGAACAGGGAGTCGAGAGTGGCGAGGAACTCGGCGGCGGCAGCGGCCGTGTGCTTCCTCCAAACCCGAACCGGGTCGCCGGCGTCGTCGGTGGTGGCCGCGATGGCCGCAAGCGTGGACGCGAGGGCGTCGCGCTGACGCTGTACCAGTGACAGCGGCGAGACCCCGGCCCTCTGCAGCAGCACGATCTTGAGCAGGAACTCGATGCGCAGGTCCCGAATGTGCCCGACCGGCTCGCCGAGCCACGAGGCGAGCCGGTGTCGTCCGGCCGGGGTGATGCGGTGGATCACCCGCCGCCCCCCTGCGATGCCCGGCTCGACGGTCGCCTCCTCGGCGTTCCCGCTCTCGACGAGGCGCCGGAGAGCCCGGTACACCAGCGGCTGACGCACGGTGAGGACCCGGCCGATGGGGCTCCCGGGTTCGAACTGCCGGGCGAGGGCGAAGCCGTGCGCCGGGCCCTCTGCGAGGAGCCCGAGCACTGCGTACTCGGTGATCGACAGTGGGGTCATGGGTGTCGTCGTCTTCGGCGCCTTCCTGCCTTGCCGAGTGCTCGCAGCAGCCGCCCGAGGAGGGGATGACCTCTATACTCTCGTTGAGAGTATAGAGGCGGCCTGCAGGCCGACTCACGCAATTGGAGGCCGGCGAATGTCGACTGGACACTCGGTCCGAAGCGTGGCGGCGGTCGCACTCGCCGTACTGGTCGCCGCAGCCATCTCGGCGTGCGGGAGCGACGAATCTGAGACCTCCGACGCCCGCATCACCGTCGTCGACGCCCGAGGCCGCGCAGTGACCTTGCCGGAGGTCCCCAACCGCATCACCGTTGCCGGCCGGGCCGCCTTCATGATCGTCGACGCCGTCTACCTCTTCGAAGGGGCCGACGACCGCGTGGCGGCGTTCGAGATGGGGAGAGAATCCCAGATCGACTTCGTCAGCATCGTCGATCCGCATCTCGACGACAAGCAGATCCTCCCCAAGAACGTGGGCGCCGAGCAGGTCGCCGCCACCGACCCCGACCTCGTCCTCATGAAGTCCTACATGGCGGGCGAACTCGGCGAGCCTCTCGAACGGCTGGGCATCCCGGTGGTCTACCTGGACCTGGAGACCCCGGCACAGTACGAACGCGACCTCGAGACCCTGGGGGCTGTGCTCGGGGAAGCAGATCGGGCCGAGGAGATCATCCGGTTCTACCGGGAGCGGGTAGACCGAATCATGTCGGCAACCGGCGC
>CAYXHU010000199.1:0-4625 GCA_964464675.1 uncultured Acidimicrobiia bacterium | reverse complement strand
CGAAGAGTCCGGCGCTGATCCTCCCGGCGTAGTGCAGGTCGAGGAGCTTCCGGCGCCGTTCCCGGAGCTGATCGGCGGGCCGCCCCCCTCCGGGGTCCCGGCCCGGTCGCCCTCCGCAGCTCGCCCCGAATCGCCTCCTGCAACGCCTCTTCGTGCCCCACGATCCGCAACCCGAGCAGGGCGGCCCGTTCGACCCCGGCCCCCGACCGTCGAGGCTGATCGCAGCCCTGGCCCGATGCACGCACCGGAAGAACCGCCGTCCTCGGCCGTTCCCATCGACGCCGGCCACTCGACAGCACAGCCCGCAGCGGACGACACCGGAGAGAGGATGGCGGCGACGACGGCCCTTGACCCAGCCCCACTGGTGCCCTTCCGACCTCCAGACGCTCCAGCAACGCCACCGGGACACGAACCTTGCCGGAGAAGCTCACACCATCTACGCCTGAAGCCAACAGCACGAGTCCATGATCTGGGACTCCATGAGGTCGAGCAGACCGCTGGCGGGGAGTGGGTCATCGCAGATCAGCCCTCTTCGGGGCCTTCGCTCGGTGTGAGGCAGTGATCCCAGATGGCTCGTTCGTCGAGGTTCACGCTCACGATCTCGGAGTCGTCCGGATGCACGCCGAGCACCCTCCGGAACAGCTTGAGCTTGCGGTAGATGGTCGAGCGCTTCCAACCGATCCGCTCAAGCTCCTCGAAGCCACCGAAGAGATGCCAACTCAGCCAGAAGCCAGGGACTCACCGTCCTGAGCGCAGTACGGCTCGCAAGCTTCGGGGATGCGCCGCCTCCTCGCCGTCCTCGGAGTGGTCGCCCTGATCGTGTCGGCCTGCTCGGCTGGCCGGAGCCAAGCAGACCCTGTGACATCATCGACGACGACGACCAATTCCACGGCGAGCACGACGGCTGTTGAGTCGACCTCGCTGCCGTCGACGACAACGACCACGGTCGCTCCGACGACGACGGCGGCTCCTCTCCCGAACGAGGTAGTCATCGGAAACGATCAGGAACCACCGACGCTCAATCCGTACGCCCCGGGCGGCGACAACTGGATCGTGCTGGAGATCGCCCAGGCGATTCACGCTGGACTGACGGAAACCGACGGGCAGACCTTGGAGGTCATCCCCGATCTTGCTGTTGAGGTTCCATCGGTAGCCAACGGCGGGGTCGTCGTCGGTGACGACGGGAACACGATGGTGACGTTCCGAATCCGGGATGAAGCGGTCTGGGAGGACGGAGCGCCGGTCACCGGAGAGGATGTGGTGTTCACCCACGAGGTCATCGCCGGTATCGAGGATCGCCCGAATCTCACGGAGCCGTACGAGGCGATCACCTCGATCACCGCCGACGGGAAGACCGTGACCCTCACCTTCGGTGCACCAACGTTGGCTTTCGAGACGATGTTCCCCGCGGTCATCCCCGCACACCAGGTACGAGCCACCGACGTGATGGCCGACTGGAACGACGTGCCGTGGATGTCGGCCGGCCCCTTCCGGTTCGAGTCGTGGGCGCTCGGCGACAGGGTCACGCTCGTCCGGAACGACAACTACTGGAAGGTCGACCAGGACGGGACGGCCTTGCCGCTTCTCGATCGGGTGGTGTGCCGGTTCATCGGGGAGACGGAGAGACTGATAGAGGCCTCTGAGAGCCGGGAAGTGGATGTGTTCACACCTCCTCCGTGGTCGGTGACAGTGGACAGGCTGCGGGCACTCGACGGGGCACAGGTGACGGTTCTCGAATCGTCGGTCTGGGAGCACTGGTCGTTCCAGTTCGGTGAGAGGAATCGCAACGAGGATTCGCTGAACCAGTACCTGGATTTCCGACGTGCGGTGGCTCACGCCCTCGACCGGCAGGCGGTGGCGGACCTCGGGTACTGGGAGGCGACCAGGTCACTCGACGCAATCCTCGACCTGCACGGTCTACCTACCGAGCGACCGTGGTCGCAGTACGACCACAACCCGGAACGGGCAAGAGCACTGATCGCCGATCTCTGCGATCGGCTGGATCGGAACTGCGAAGAGAACCCCCCGGTCGTGGTCTTCTCGACGACCAGCAACGCCGAAGAGCGTCCGGCGATCGCCCATCTCGCCGTCGAGATGCTCGGCGAAGTAGGGATCGAGGTGCACCTCGAATTCGAGGACTCGGCGCTGTTCTTCGGTCCGACCCTCGATACCGGGACCTGGGACCCGGGCAGTGGGCCTGGGTGGCCCGTGCCGACGGCGCCGGGGTGCTCACCTCCCTCGCCATCTACGACCCTGACGCTCCCCTCCAAGGCGATCCCAACGAGGGATGGCAATCGCGGACGGGGAGCAACTACGCCCGCTGGGGCACCCCAGCCGTGTCCGGATGGCCCACCACCGAGCAATGGGGCGGGGTGATCGACGTGCAGTGACTCCTCGATGACGAGCGGTTCCCGCGGGCCTCGCGCTACGACGCCGATTGGGTGATCGACAACGAGATGGGCCCCAATGTGCTGTGGCTCACCGAAGCGCTCTGTGAGGTGATGAGTCTTCGCCCGGGCATGCGGGTCCTGGACCTAGGGTGTGGCTCCGCCCTGAGCTCTGTCTTCCTGGCCCGGGAGTACGACGTCCAGGTATGGGCCACCGACCTGTGGATCCCGGCGACGGAGAACGCGGAGAGGATCCGGGATGCGGGGCTGGAGGGCCAGGTCTTTCCCATCCACGCAGAGGCTCGCAACCTTCCGTACTCCGATCGCTTCTTCGACGCGGTCGTCAGCCTCGATGCGTATCACTACTTCGGGACGGACGTGCACTACCTGGAGGACCACGTGCTCAAGCTGGTGCAGCCCGGGGGCCGGGTCGGGATCGTCTCTCCGGCGGCGATGCACGTGGGGCCACTGCCGGACTACCTGTCGCGCCCGGAGTGGCATTGGATCAATTCGGTCGAATGGTGGCGGCACCATTGGGAGCGTTACCCCGAGATCGAGGTCGAGGTCTCCGAGCCACTCGAGGGAGGCTGGGACCTGTGGGTGCGATGGCTGGACCTCCTCGATTCGACCGGGCGGGCGAGGATGCCCGAGGAGACGGCGCTGGAGCTCGCTCAACTCCGCGAGGACGGTGGACGGTACGTCGGCTTCGTACGCCAGGTGGGCAGGAGACGGACTCCCGCCTGAGCCGGAACCCTATGGCGAGCGATCATCGCCGCCCGCAGGCGAGGCTCGTACTCCTCGACGAATGCCGTGAACGAGGTGTGGCGATCGGTTATGAGCCTCCGGGCTCTCCCGCTACACCACAAGGGCTCGGGAGCCCTGGATCTGTCACACGGGTTCCGGCTGCCTACGAGAGCGAGCTGTTCGAGGCAGGCGGGACCGACAACGGCCACAGAGGGCGGCGCTGCGGCAGTCGGTGGGAGAGGGTCACTCGCCGGTGGCGCCGTCCACGGATTCGCGAATGAGGTCGGCGTGGCCGTTGTGCCGGGCGTACTCCTCGATCATGTGGACCAGGATCCAGCGCAGGCTGGGGGCGCTCCCGTCCGGCCACGGCCTTGCGGCGAGGCGGTCGAGGGTCCCATCGGCGAGCGATTCGGCGATTCGGGAGCGGGAACGTGCCACGGAAGCACGCCACAGGTCGAAGAGCTCCTTCGGGGTGTCGCCGGCCGCCGAGTGCCATTCCCAGTCGGGATCCGCCTTCCAGTCCACCGAATCCCACGGGGCGTGCGGGTCGCTGCCGTGGAGCCGGTGGGAGAACCAGTAGTCCTCCACCCACGCCAGATGTTTGAGCAGGCCCCCGAGGGTGATCGACGACACGCCGACCGTCGCCTGCAGGCCGGCCGGTTGGAGCCCGCTGCACTTCCATGCCAGGGTGGCCCGTTGGTAGTCCAGGAACCCGAGCAGGGTGGCGGCCTCGTCGCCGTCCTGGGGCGGTTCGGGGCGGGCTTCCTCCGGGTCGAGAGCGGCGAGGATCACCCGGGCGAGATCGTCGGGGCGGGTGAACTGGGGCCAGTGACCGGTGGGGAGATCGACGAAATCGACGTCGGTGATCTTCGCCAACTCGTCCACGTACGGGTACCAGTCGTGGCCCGGGTCCATGAACTCGCGGTACATGTCGGCGGTGAACTGGCAGGCGATGACGGTGATCGGGACGTCGTAGCGGCGGAGGTCGGAGAGGCGCTGGGGGTCGGCCGCCACTCGCGCCGGGGTAGGAATGGCCCGCTCCCGGAACGCCGCGCGGAGCCGGTCGTCGAGGCCGATCAGGTCCTCGTCGCCGAAGGCCGACCAGTCCGGCAGCGGGATCTCCCCGTCCTCGGCCGGGAGTTCGGCGTTGATGACCCCGCCGTCCCCGAGCGGGATGCTGTCCACGTAGACGACGCGGGCGACCCGGTCGGGGCGAGCGTCGACGGCGGCATGGGCGATGGCACCGCCGGCCGAGTGTCCGACGAGCACGACCCTGCCGTCGGCGGGATCGAGGGCGTCGATTACATCCACGACGGCATCGACGTGGTCGCGCAGGGTGATCCCGGACCGGTCGGCGTCCCTGGATTCCATGCCGGGCAGGGTGAGGGCGTGGGTGCGATACCCGGCACCTTCGAGGAGGGGGATCACGGGGTCCCAGGAGGATGCGTCGAGCCAGAACCCGGGGATCAGGATGACGTCCATGGAGCGAGATTA
>CAYXHU010000198.1:0-4655 GCA_964464675.1 uncultured Acidimicrobiia bacterium | reverse complement strand
GACGGGGCTGGTGAAATGAGCCGAACGAGCGACATCGCCGATGCGGTGGTGACCGGAGACGTCGGCCATCACCGGGCTCGTGCCGCTGTGGACCGCGGAATCGGTGTGATCGACCCCGGACATGCCGCGACCGAACGGCCCGGAGTCGCCAGGCTGTACGCTGCCGTTGCGGCACTGGTCCCCGAGGTTCGGGACCTGTCTGCCGTGGACGCCGACCCGTGGAGGGCACCGTGATGGAGGAGCTGCGCAGCCTCGAGGATCTCCTCGATCTCCAGGCCGTCGATTCCGACATCGACCGGTTGTTGCATCGCCGCTCCTCCCTGCCCGAGCTCGACGAGTACCGATCGGCCCATGCAGTGGTGCAGGCGCTGGACGCCGGGATCGCCGAGGTCTCGGCTCGGCTGCGGGACGCAGAGCTGGCGGCGGACAAGTCCGAGGGCGAGCTCCAACTGGCCGAGGACAAGCTCGGCAGGGAGGAACTCCGTCTGTTCGCCGGCGGGCTGAGCGCCCGGGACGCAGAGCACATGCGTCGCGAAGTGGAGATGCTGCGCAGGCAGGCCTCCGAGCGGGAGGACGAGATCCTCGAGCTCATGGAGGTGCGCGACCGCGCCCAGGAGGAGCTCGCGGGCCTGGAGGCGAAGCGGGCCGAAGCCGCCGGGGTAGAGCAGCGGTTCGAGGGAGCCATCCGGGAAGCCTGGAACGAGATCGACGCGCAGATCGCCGTGAAGGAGGCCCGCAAGGCCGAGATCGTGCCGCTCATCGACCCGGATCTGCTGGCGCTCTACGAGGGACTGCGTCCCGGCAAGGAGGGCGTGGCCGTCGGGCGGCTCGCCGAAGGAGTGTGCGGGGGCTGCCACCTGCGCCTGTCCGCCGCCGAGCAGGCCGAGGTGCTGCGCGAGTCGCCGCCGAGATGCCTGCACTGCCGCCGGATCCTCGTTCCCCAGTGACCGCACCCCACGTGCTCTACGCTGACGGAGCGTCGCGGGGGAATCCGGGCCCGGCGGCCATCGGAGCCGTCCTCTACCCTCCACACGGCGGCGACCCGGTCGCCGAGGTGTCAGAGGCGATCGGTGAGGCCACCAACAACCAGGCCGAGTACCGGGCGGTCGTCGCCGGGCTGGAGGCGGCACTCCGCCTCGGCGTCACCGACCTGCTGGTGCGGCTCGACAGCCAGTTGCTGGTGCGTCAGGTGCTGGGGGACTACCGGGTGCGGAACCCCGGCCTGAAGCCCCTGCACAGGCGCGTGGTCTCGCTCCTTGCCCGATTCCGGTCGGCCGCGATCGAGCACGTGCCGAGAGAGCGCAACACCGCCGCCGACGCCCTGGCCAACGCCGCGCTCGATCGATGATCTTCTGGCATGTCGGGATCACGCTGCTGGGTGTGCGCTACGTCTTTCGAGACCCTGCGATGGATCTGCGGTGGGTGATCGTGGGCTCGCTGCTGCCCGATCTCGTCGACAAGCCGATCGGCTCGGTCCTGTTCCACGAAACGTTCGGCTCGCATCGCCTGGCCGCCCATGCGCTCGTGTTCCCCGTCGTCGGCCTGTTCCTGGTCCTCGCGATCACCCGCCGCTCGTCGGCCGCCCGCAAGGCGCTGATCGGCGTGGTGATCGGAGCGCTCTTCCACCTCATCCTCGACGGCGCGTGGGCCGACCCGGAGGCGTTGTGGTGGCCGTTCCTGGGAACCGAGTTCCCGAAGGTGGCCGACTCCGCGATCGGGCCACTCCTGCGACGCATGGTCTCCGACCCTTGGGTCTGGGCCGGTGAGGCGATCGGCCTTGGATACGTCGCCTACCTGTGGCGGCGGTGGGTTCCCGAAGCAGGAGGTCCCGCCGCAGCGCTGCGCACCGGGCGGATCCCCCAGCCGTCTCGCCGCGCCTAGCCGCCGGGCTCCGACCCGGCGGTGCGCCGGGTACGCCGGATCATGCGGACCACCACCAGCACCAGCAAGCCGGCGAACAACCGCGTGAGCACCGATCCCTCGAGCGACAGCGCGGTCGCCGCCCCGAGCAGGCCCCCGGCGAGGCCGCCCCCGCCGAGGGCGGCGGCCACTCGGAGGTCCACCCTCCCCGCGGCGATGTGGATCGCAGCTGCCACCACCGCGGTCGGCACGATCACGGCCAGCGACGTTCCCTGAGCGACGTGCTGGTCGAACGAGAACAGGGTGACCAGGGCCGGCACGATGACGATGCCTCCACCGATGCCGAGGAGCGCGGCGAGGCCGCCCGCCGCCATCCCGACGCACACCAGGCCCACGGCGCCGGGGAAGGCGACGTCCAACCCGGTGGTTGCCGTCACCGCCTCGGAGGAACCGGTGCCGGAGTCGAGTGCCATGCGCACTGCGGCGACCACCACGAGCGCGGCGAATGCCCGCGCCAGCCACACCTCGGGGACGCGGTCGATGAGGCGGGCCGCGGTCGCGGCACCGGCCGCGGATCCGGCCAGCAGCAGGGCGGCCGTGTCCCAGTCGACCCGTTGCTCCAGGGCGAGCGGGATCACTGCGGCCCCTGCGGCGGCGACGATCGCAGTGATCGAGGTCGCGTGCGCCCGAGACTGGCCGAAGCCCAGCAGCAGCACCATGCCGGGCACCATGACGATGCCCCCACCGACGCCGAAGAGCCCGCCGACGAATCCGGCGGCGATGCCCAGGAGCGCAGCGGCGAGGGAAGGCGGCACCGGCGCGGAATGCTAGGAGAGTCGGCGCATTGGGCTCGCTGCGCTCGCCCAATCGGCGCGGCCTCAGGCCATCACCGCCGCAGCGCCGGCAGCACCTCGGAGCCGATCATGCGGATCGCCGACTCCTGGTCGATCGAGGCGATCTGGAAGGTCACGATGTCGGCCTCCACCTCGTCCACGAGCGGCCGGTATGCGGCGACGATCTCTGCCGGATCCGCCGCGATCGAGTATCGCTCGAGCACCTCGCTGCGGTCGAGACGGTCGGCTCTCTGCCGGAGGTCCATCGGATCGACGGCCTCGAGGCGCCCGGGCGCACGGAGCCCTCGCCAGGAGCGGAGCGCCTGCCATGCCTCGTCTTCGTCCCGGGCGAGGATCGACCAGCGGGTCGCCAGGACGGGAGGCGCCGGCCGCCCCGCCTGCCGGGCGGCCTCCCGGGAGGGCTCGACCACCCGCTCGAGCGTTTCGGCGGGGACCTTCACGCTGGTGATGATGCCGTCGGCGGACCGGGCCGCCAGCGCTGCCGACTTCGGGCCTCCTGCCGCGAGCCAGATGGGCACGCGGCCGATCGGCGGGCTGTACAGCCGGGCCCGGTCCGTCGTGTAGTGCTCACCCCGAAAGGTGAGCTTCTCGCCGTCGAGGAGGCGGCGCATGATCTCCAGGGCCTCGCCCATGCGGGCCGCCCGTTCCGCGTAGGCGGGGAAGACGTAGCCGAGCGGGCCCTCGTTGATGTTCTCGCCGGTGCCGACCCCCAGATCGAAACGGCCTCCGGAGAGCCGGTCGAGGGTCGCCGCCGCCTGGGCGACAACGCCGGGGTGGTACCGGAAGAGCGGCGTCGTCACCCCGGTCGCGATGCGCACCCGCTCGGTGGCGTGCGCCATGGCCCCGATCGTCGCGAACGCGAACCCCGAGGCGGCGTGATCGTCGACCCAGGGGTGGAAGTGCTCGGAGACGACCAGCCCGTCGAACCCGGCGCGCTCGGCGATCACCGCGTGCTCGACGAGCGTCTCCGGCTGCCATTGCTCGTGGCCGCAGAAGTAGTAGAAGCGCGTCACCCGTTCCTTCTCCCGTCGGATCCCCGGTGTGCCGCCTGCATCTTCGCGTAGCCTCGGGTGCTATCCGGCGCGGGGGTGAAACGCGCCGGCCTCCTGGGGTCGAACGGGCGCAGGAGGAAGACCGGAAGGGAGCCCTCATGAAGACGTGGCAGAAGTATGCCGCGGAATTCTTCGGGACGCTCGTCGTGGTCGGGATCGGCACCGGCACCATCATCGCCCTCGGCATGAGCAACCTGGAGGCCGACATCACGACCGTCGCGCTGGCATTCGGCTTCGCGTGGATGGCCGCGTTGTACACGTTCGGACGCGTCTCGGGCGGGCACTTCAACCCGGCGCTGACGCTGGCGGTGTTCCTCGACCGCCGCATCTCGGCGACCGACATGCTCGGGTACTGGGTCGCCCAGTTCCTCGGGGCGCTCGGCGCCTCGGCGATCTTCGCCTGGGTGCTCGACAGGTCGGCGGTCGCCACCAGCTACACGTACGTCGCCGAGCCGACGGTGGGCGGGTTCTCCGGCTTCGTGGCCGAGGCGATCTTCACGATGGTGCTGGGGGCCGGGTTCCTGGTGCTCTCCAAGAGCCGGGCGCACACGAAGTACCTCGGGATGGGCATCACGCTGTCGGCGCTCACGTTCATCGGCCTGCGATTCACCGGCGCGTCGATGAACCCGGCTCGCTCGTTCGCGCCGTCGATCATCGGCGAGGACATCCCCCAGTTCTTCAGCTCGACGAACCAGCTGTGGGTCTTCTTCGTCGGCCCGCTGCTCGGGGCGATACTCGGCTGGGTGCTGTACAAGTTCGTGGTGGTCGGCGACACGGATCTGACGGATGATTTCGAGGAGATCAGGGACTCGGTGTCCTGATCGAACCGGCACGCAGGGTGGTGGGGACGGCACGGACCGTCCTCAGCGGCGACAGGAAGGGAGCATCC
>CAYXHU010000197.1:0-4718 GCA_964464675.1 uncultured Acidimicrobiia bacterium | reverse complement strand
GAGCGCAGCGACCCGCTTCTCGAGCGGCTCGTTGTTGGTCGTCTCGACGATGCAGCAGCCCTTCTTGTGGCCGCGGTTGGCCCGCTGGACCAGGTGGTTCTTGTTGTCGGTGTGGGCGCCGCTGGCGGGCAGGGTGATCGTGGTCGTCTCCTCGGCCCACCGCTCGGCGTTCTCGTCCCAGTACCCGAGCCGGACCGTGCCGGCGAAGGTGCCGACGATGAACGCCCACTCCGTCTCCTCGGCGAAGTCCAGCGGGAACCCCGCCGTCTCGTCGTCCACGGCAGGGCGGGTGCAGGCGTCGGTGGGGTAGTTGATGACCCGCCGGTTGGCGCGGGTGCTGCCGTCGGTGATGGCGGCGTTCTCGCTCGACACGCCGATCGGTCTCCATTCGCTCATCGTTCAGTCCTCCTCGGGCGGGACTGCTCGATCCCACCGTAGCGCGGTGTGCCGGGCGTTGCCCCAGCGCCGCTTGGTCCACTCTCCCGTGTCGGGGTGCTGCGGGGTGATCCACATCTCGCCGAGGACCGGCTCGCCGTCGTGCCGGTAGGGGGCGCGGATCAGAACCCACGGTTCTGTTCTACGGCTGATCACGAGCACCGTCAGCCCGAAGGGGTGCGGGCCCATGCCCAGGATCTGGGCGTAGTGGCCGTCCTTGCCCTCCAGCCAGGTGCCGCATCCCTCGGGGTAGCGCAGCGCGATGGTCTCGTCGTCGATGCGCCGGATCCCCAGCGCGTGCTGGTGGGCCTTGATCCAGATGTCGAGGACGATCCCCTTCAGCGCCTCGGGGAGCGCGCCGGCGGCGACGGCCCTGTCCGGGGAGTCGTAGCGCTCGACCGTGGCGGGGTAGGCGCCGGGCAGCGTCGTGCCCAGGACCACCGGGAGCGGGGGCCGCGGCGGGTCGGGCTTGGTGACCCGGGCCGGGACGGGCTCCGGCATCTCGACGGCGGGGGCGGACTCCTCGGTCACTTCGTCGTCGGGGACCACCTCGGGCGCCGGGGGCGTCGGGGCGGGCGCATGCTTGCGGGCGGGGCAGTGCCTCGCCTGGTGCATCTTGAGGCCGCGCTCCGACTTCATGGGCTTGCCGCAGTCGGGGCAGATCACCTTGGTCTTCTTCGCCATCGTCTTCTCCTACGACGTAGTCTCGCCGCTGAACGTGGTGGCCTCGGCGACGCTGCCGCCGTTGCCGCTTCCGTTGCAGTAGACCGAGACGCGGTACTGGGTCTGGTACGCCTCGTCCTGGACCACAACCTCCTGGGACAGGTTCACGTAGTCGCTGCTGCCGGGCGTCGTGGCGTAACTCCTGGAGTCGGAGATCTCCGTCCAGCCGCCGCCGGTGTTCTTCTCGATCCTGGCGTAGAAGGTCGTCGATCCTCCGGATGCCCCGGACACGCACGAGACGTGGTACCGCAGCTTGCCATCGGCTCGGCGATCCAACTGGATGATCCCAGAGCCACCGCTAGACCATGCACTTTCGAGGATGGTCGTGTTCCACGTCAGGACCGTCCATGCTGCGTTGGTCAGGACGATCCCGCCGCTCTGTCCGGCGCTGAACTTCGAGTTGTAGTCGTTTCCGTCGAAGCGGTGGCCTAAGACCTTCAGGTTCCCCGGCGTCCAGTCGATCTCGTCGTTTGGAATGTGACAGCCATGGAGCGTTACGGTTTGCTCCTTTGTCGCTGAATCATGCAACGCCCACGTGTCCCCGGTGATGTACATATCCCAGAGCTCGCAGACCTCGCCCCCCCCGGCGAACTCGATCGCGTCGGTCCACCCGGTGATGATTCCGCCGTGGATTCTGAACAGGTCCGGGGTTACATGGTTGATCCCGTCGGCGCCGCCGGTGCCCCTGGCGTCGAGGTACTCCAGGTCGAGGGAGAACCCCTCGGCGGTGATGATCCCGTCTGCGGTGTCGTCGTCTTGCAGGTCGAGCCGCTGGCCCTGTAGGACCGCATCGGCCCCGAGGTCTACCAGCTCGTCGGTGTCGGCGGAACTGATCACCCGGACACGGCCTTCGATGGTCAGCGTGGCGTCATCGAGCTTGATCCCGGTGTCCCCACCCTCGACGATCACGTCCTCCAGGACGCCGGTTCCGCTGCCGCCGGTGTTGTCGAGGTCGAGGACTGCCGTCGTCGCTCCGGTGTCGTGCGCCAGGTGGCAGTTCCGGATCGACCAGCCGCCCGTCTCGCCGGACACGTCCGACAGCATCGCTATGTTGTGGACACGGGCGACGAGCCGAACGGCTTCCGGCGTGTCGCCGAGGCCCTCCCAGTCGTGGAACTCGTGAACCTGGACCGTCGAACTTCCGTTGTCGATCTCGTACGAGCCCGGATAGATGAGGATCAGAACCCGCTGAGTAGCAGAGAGGGTCAGGTTCGCATCGGCCCATGCAGACGCGTCGTCCGGCGTCGGGAACTGCTGACCCGTCCCAACGGTCAGGACGTACGGATGCGTGCTCGTGCCACCCCCGCCGCCGCTGGCGCCGGCGTCGAGACGGAAGCCGCTGACGTAGATCCCGGCGTCCCCAGCCACGTTCTCGTCGATGGTGAGCACCACCCGGGCAAAGCGGGCGGTGGCGGGCGCCTGCGTCTCGCCGGCGCCGACGCCGATCAGAGTGCCCTCCTCCAGCGCGCCCTCGTCGGTGGCGTCAGCCGTGGGGGCGCGGCCGTTGGCGACGAAGTCCCGGACGCCGAGGGAGACGTAGTCCCGGTCGAAGAACTCCAGCCCGATCCCCATCGACGGCGCGCGGGCATAGCCGCCCGTCGAGTACATCAGCGATCCGGAGTACAGGACGTGGGGCGAGATGGGGAACAGGCCCTCGGCCATGTCCCCGCGGAAGTAGCTCGTGGTGCAACCGGCGTCGGCCTTGATGTGCATCCCGTACCGGCCGCACTTCACGTGCTCGGCCGAGGGGGTCATCGTCACGCCGGCGTTGGCGTCCTCCTCCCAGCACGGGAACGCGCCGAGGGCGGCGTTGTAGTCCTCGAGCAGCCCGTTCGGGACCTGGCCGTCGCGGATGGCGCCGGGGGAGATCGCCCGGGACATCTGTCGCTGCACGTAGGGGTGGCGCTCGACGGACGTGATGTCCGACCCGTCGGTGATCACCGTCAGGATGCGCGTCTTCCCGGACGCCTCGAGCACCTCAACGGCGCCGGCCAGCGCCATCTCGACGTAGGTGTAGTCGCCGGCGGCGTCGATGTCGACGAAGGTCCGGCGGCTAGCGGTGAAGGTGTGATCCTCGTCGGTGAGCCGCTCGATCCGCTCGCCGTTGACCCGGGCCACGCCCGCGGGGACGGTGCCGGCCAGGCCCCCGCCACCGGGGACCGCCATGTCAAAGCCCGAGATGATGCCGTCCCTGGCCGACTCGTCCTGGGCGCGGACGAGGTCCACGTCCTTGCCGAGACCCTTGGACCGGACCAGGCCGCGGTTCCGGAGATCGGTCCTCGCGGTGATGTCGGCGCCGTCCGTCGTGACCATCACCACGGGAACGGTCCCCGTCGGGGTCGACGGCTTGGGCGCGCCGTTGGCGACCTCCTCGAAGACCCAACGCCCACGCGCGGTCGGCGACCCGCCGATGTAGCAGTACGTGTCCTTGCTGGCGGTGAAGGTGTGCGCCACCGGCGGGACGTACTTGAACCCCGAGTCGGTCAGCATCGAGGTCGCGGGGAAGTCGCCGATCAGCCCGCCACCAGCGGGGACGGGGAGCAGGTCGTCGGTGATCTGCGACTCGTCGAAGCCGAAGTTGTCGTACGTCCCCACCCACGTCGTCGGGTCCTTGGGGTCGCGCTTCATCCCCAGCTCGGGGGGCGGGTTGGCCTGCGGCGTCGTCTCCTCGTGCTGCCAGGGGTGGTCGGCGACGGAGATGCTGGGCGAGGTGTCGGTGGCCTCGAGCAGCTTCCACTCGATCTTGCCCCTGGTGATGTCGAGCTTCTTGCCGACGACCTGGAACTTGGTGGCGCCCGTGTCGCCGTCGAATCCGAAGCACTTGCAGGTCGTCGTGTCCAGCGTCACCAGGTCGCCGAGCTGGACCGCGAGCGAGCGCAGGTTCGTCGAGAAGTTGACCTGGGCGGCACCGTCGGAGAAGCGGGCGAGGATCTGGTTCGCGAGGTTCCAGACCGCGGTCACGTCGTACCAGTGGAGCAGGCCGGCGCTCGCCGTGATGTCGTCGCCCGACACCTTGGCGAGGCCCGTCAGCGTGACCTGGACGGCGTCCTCGTCGATGCTGCTGCCGGTGTACGAGTAGATGGCATAGCCGGCGCTATCTGGCGCGACGATGCAGACGTACCCCTTCCGCCCGGCCGCCACCGCGTCGACCGTCGAGTTGCCGCCGGCGCCGGGCCCCAGCCCTGGCCAGCCGTACCCGTAGTTGCCGTTGGCGGTCATGTTGTCCTGGCCCATGACCGTGTATCCGTAGGCGTCGGCGTCCAGGACGACGCTGGTGTCGGAGGAGTAGTCCCACGCGGCGTTGTTGACCCCGAACACGCCGAACCACTGGTCGTTGATCTCGAGGATCAGGTTCGCGTCTTCCGACTCGTCGACGTTCCACCCCCACGGCCCCAGCGTCCCATCCGCCACCGTGGTGATCTTGAGGATGTACTCCTTGGAGCTCTGCCCGCTGCCGTCGTCGGTCTGCGCCCAGTGGGTCGCGATCCCGACGGTACCGACCACGTCCTCGAGGCGGCCGATGGAGTCCATGGACCCCTTGAGGATGTCGATCCCGTCCT
>CAYXHU010000196.1:0-4718 GCA_964464675.1 uncultured Acidimicrobiia bacterium | reverse complement strand
CACCGAAGACGAGATGCGCCGTATCAGGGGCGGCAGGATCGCCATGATCTTCCAGGACCCGATGACCTCGCTCAATCCGGTGTACACGATCGGCAACCAGCTCGTCGAGACGATCGAGCTGCACCAACGGGTCGGCAAGAGCGAGGCAGAGCAGATCGCCATCCAGGCTCTCGACGATGTGCACATCCCCAACCCGAAGGCGCGGATGCTCGACTACCCGCACCAGCTGTCGGGCGGCATGCGCCAGCGGGTGATGATCGCCATGGGCTTGTCGTGCAACCCGGATCTGCTGATCGCAGACGAGCCGACCACGGCCCTCGACGTGACCACCCAAGCCCAGATCATGGACCTCATGCTGGCGCTCGCCGAGGAGCGGGACACGGCGGTGCTGCTGATCACTCACGACCTGGGCGTGGTGGCGGGGTTCTGCGACAACATCCAGGTGATGTACGCCGGCAGGCTCGCCGAGCGAGGCACCACCGACGAGATCTTCACGAAGACCTACCACCCGTACACGGCCGGGCTGCTCGGCTCGATGACCCGGATGGACGAGGTGCTCACGGAGCGGCTGTTCTCCATCAAGGGGGCGCCGCCGTCTCTGATTACCCCGCCGAGCGGGTGTCGCTTCCGGCCGAGGTGCGTGTTCGCCCAGGACGTGTGCCGGAGTGAGACGCCCCGGCCCCGCGAGGTCGATGCCGACCACTGGGTGGCCTGCCACTTCGCCCCGGATCTCGACCTGAGCATCGTCAAGCACGAACAGGAGGAGCCTGCCGCATGAGCGACGAGGACTTCACCGCAACCGCGGCGCCGGCGGCGTCACAGCCTCAGGGTCCCCCCACGGACCCGGACGTCCTCCTGAAGGTGGACCACCTGGTGAAGCACTTCCCGATCACCAAGGGGATCTTCTTCCGCAAGCAGGTCGGCGCCGTCCAGGCGGTGTCGGGCGTCTCCTTCCAGGTGAAGAAGGGCGAGACGCTCGGCCTGGTGGGAGAGTCGGGCTGCGGCAAGTCGACGACGGCCCGTGCGGTGCTCCGGCTGCTCGAGCCCACCTCGGGCGACGTCTGGTTCCGAGCGGAGACGGCCGGCAGCTCCCGGGAGCTCGGCGAGGTGATCAACATCGCCACGGCGGACAAGGACAAGCTGCGCCGGCTGCGGCGCGACATGCAGATCGTCTTCCAGGACCCGTACGCCTCCCTCAACCCGAGGATGACGGTTGCCGCCATCGTGGCCGAGCCGCTCCTCGTGCACGGCATCGGGGACCGGGCCGAGCGCACCTCGAGGGTCAAGGAGTTGTTGAAGGTTGTGGGGCTCAACCCGGAGCACACCAACCGGTACCCGCACGAGTTCTCCGGCGGCCAGCGCCAGCGGATCGGCATCGCCCGTGCCCTGGCGCTGAACCCGTCGCTGATGGTGCTCGACGAGCCGGTGTCGGCGCTCGACGTGTCGATCCAGGCCCAGGTGCTCAACCTGATGGAGGATCTGCAGACCGAGTTCGACCTGACCTACATGTTCATCGCCCACGACCTCTCGGTGGTCCGCCACGTCGCCGACAGGGTGGCGGTGATGTACCTGGGGAAGATGGTCGAGATGGCCGACCGGGACACGCTGTACGAGCGCCCCATGCACCCGTACACCCATGCATTGCTGTCGGCGGTGCCGATCCCCGATCCCGAGGTGGAGCGCCACCGGCGCCGCATCCTGCTCGAAGGAGACATCCCGTCGCCGGTGAACCCGCCCACCGGGTGCCGGTTCCACACCAGGTGCCCGATCGCCGAGGCCCCCGGGATCTGCTCCGAGCAGGAGCCGGAGTTCCGCGAGTTGGAGCCGGGCCACCTGGTGGCGTGCCACTTCCCGGAGGTCAAGAAGATCATCTGACCGGACCCTTCGCCGACGCCCCCGGGAGCTTTCCGGGGGCGTTGCGCGCCGCGGGTCAGTCGGGAGCGCCGGGGCGGACGAACCCTGTCTCGTAGGCGGCGATCACCGCCTGGGTTCGGTCCCGGACCCCGAGCTTGAGGAGCACCGACTTCACGTGGCTCTTCACCGTCTCCCGGCCGACGTACAGCTCGTCGGCGATCTCGGCGTTGGATCGGCCCCGGGCGACGAGGCGGAGCACCTCCCGTTCCCGGTCGGTGAGCATCTCGAGACGCTTGGCCCCTGCGCCGGTGGGATCGGGCCTGGCGTACTCCTCGATGAGGCGGCGGGTGATCGCCGGGAACACCATGGATTCGCCGCTGGCGACGATGCGGACCGCTTCGATGAGCTCGGCGGGGGGGACCCGCTTGAGCAGGAAGCCGCTGGCGCCGCCCTGGAGGGCCTCGTAGACGTACTCGTCGAGCTCGAACGTGGTGAGGACGAGCACCCGGGGTGCGTCCTCCCTGGAGGTGATCCGTCTGGTCGCTTCCAGCCCGTCGAGGTTGGGCATGCGGATGTCCATGATCACCAGGTCGGGCTCCAGGTCGCGCACCATCAGCACGCCTTCGAGGCCGTCGCCTGCTTCGCCGACGACCGTCAGGTCGTCTTCGGCGTCGAGCACGGCACGGAGGCCGACACGAACCAGCGGATCGTCGTCCACGAGGACAATCGACGTGGGTTCTTCCATCCTCAGTCCATGGGCAGGTGTGCCCACAGACGGTAGCCGCCTTCGTCCCGCGCGGCCGCCTCGAAGCGGCCTCCGAGGGCCCGGACCCGTTCGTGGATCCCGGCGAGGCCCCGGCCGCCGCCTTGGCCGAGCGGCGTGCTGTTGCCGTCGCCCGGGTGGTTGACCACTTCCACTTCCAGCGCTCCCAGCTGCCGGCGGAGGTTCACGGTGGTGGCGACCGGCCCGGCGTGCTTGACGACGTTGGTGAGGCCCTCCTGGACGATCCGGTAGGCGATGCGGCTCACGGTGGCCGGGACGTCGGCGAGGTCCCCGTCCACGTGCAGGGTCACGTCGAGTCCCGCTGCGCTCGTGTCGTCGACGAGGACGTGCAGCCGGGTGAGGTCGGGGGTCGGGGACCGTTCCCCGGCTTCGGACTCGGAGCGCAGGATGCCGAGGATGCGGTCGAGCTCGCCGAGCGCCTGGCGGCTGCCGGTCTCGATGTGCTCGAGGGCGTGGCGCACGAAGTCGGGGTCCTTGTCGAAGACGTGGCGGCTGGCGCCGGCCTGGACGACGATCATCGTGAGGGTGTGGCCCACCGAGTCGTGCAGTTCGTGGGCGAGGCGGGTGCGTTCCTCCAGGACCGTGGTGCGGCGTTCCAGGGCGGCGGTGCGCTGCGTGGCGGTGGGGCCGAGCAGGGAGCGGGCCAAGCCGCCGACCATGACGCCGTAGCCGTTGACGACGTGGGCGGCCGCGGGAGCGAGCAGGGTGCCGACGAGCGGCATGGCCCAGAACAGCGGCCCGAGGTTGGCGAGGTCGATGTCGGCACCGGCGTCGGCGGCGGAGGCCATGGAGAGAGGGATCACGATGAGCGCCAGCACCGGGGCGGTTGCCAGCACGGCGATCACGAACCCGATGATGCCGAGCGGGAAGCGCAGCAGGAGCCAGAGCAGACCGCGCCAGGTCGCCGAGTCGGTGAGCACGGCCTTGGTCTTCTGGTAGACGCTCCCACCTGCGGCGAGCACGTCGGGGGGATCGGCGACGGTCACCCCGAGGAAGCGGGTGGCCAGGTTGCGCTCGAAGCGGGCCAGGGCACGCCAGGCGAGCACCGACGCCGCCAGGAGGGGGAGCCCGATGATGAAGATCGCCAGGCTTCCCGAAACCGACAGGGCGGTGACCAGGAACACGAAGTAGGCGATGCCGAGCGGAAGCCCGAGGAACAGGTAGGCGAGACGGCTGTAGGTGATCGTCCGCAGGATCGGCGCGAAGTAGTCACTCATGGTGAGCGCCTCGAAGCACCGTGCATGCCAGGGACGGTACCGGAGGCGGGGCGCCCGCCGGCCGGGGCCCCGCCGTGCGACGGGGCCCCAGGTCCGGGATGGCAGGGGAGGAAGGACTGCACGACGTCAGGGTCCCACGAGGCGCCCTGGATGTCGTCACCCCCGGGGGTGGTTCGGGGCGTCCCCCTGCCGGGGGACGGTCCGGCATCGGTATAATCCTGCTGCTACGTCGGAGTGGCGGAATTGGTAGACGCGCTAGGTTGAGGGCCTAGTGCCCTAATAGGGCGTGGAGGTTCGAGTCCTCTCTCCGACACGAACAGAACCCCAACTCGCGGGCCTGGGGTCTAGCGGCAGGCATGCTGCCGGCGAGCAGCCATGCCCGGATGGCCTCCGGCATCGGTGATCGGCGTCCTCCGTACGGTCGAGGCGGCGGCGGAGCCTGCGCCGGATGAGAGGATCGGCCGGTGCCTCGCCCACGGTCTGCGAGGGTCGTCGCCGATCGGCTTGCGACCCGACGGTCGGTACGGTAACGCCGTGCGCGCTTCGCCGTTCTTCATGCTGCGGCCCGTCCTGCTGGCGAGAGGGACCCTGGTCGATCGCCGCGATCCCGACCTTGCTCGCCTCAGGTCGATCGATGACCCGGAACGCTTTGGGTGGGCGGTCCTCCCGCATGTGGCGCGTTCGTTCGCTGCCAGCATCGTGATGCTTCCCAAGGCTTCGGCTCGCGTCGCTTGCGTCGGCTATCTGTATGCGCGGATGCTCGACACGCTCGAGGACCTGGTCCCCGACCCGGCACAGAGGATTGCCGGATTGCGGTGGTTCGCCACCCGATTCTCGACGGGCGAGATGGGCGCCGAGATCCC
>CAYXHU010000195.1:0-4729 GCA_964464675.1 uncultured Acidimicrobiia bacterium | reverse complement strand
CCCAAATAGGCGATCTTTTCGATTGGCCTCTCGCACCTGGGACAGGGCTCTCCCTTGGTGCGGCTATCCATCTGCCGCACATAGCGCCCCTTTTCGTTGTATAGGTCCCGCTCTGTGTCCCGTCCCTGCAGCTCCACGCCAAGACCTACGAGTACTGCCGAGTCCTCGAGGACAACGGGTTTCGCGTGCCTGACGTCTCCCTGGCGGGCGGGATGGCTCGGGAGGACCACATCTTCAAGGCGCTGGCCCTGTGCGCGCCCTACGCGAAGCTGGTATGCATGGGACGGGCGCCCATGATCCCCGGGTTCGTGGGCAGCAACGTGGAGACCGTGGTCCGGCCCGGCCGGCGTCCCGAGTTGCCCAACCACTGGGGAGACACCCTGCCGTCGTCCGTGAAGAGCCTCGGCACCACCCCGGAGCAGATCTTCGCCGGGTGGGAACCGGTCAAGGAGAAGGTCGGAGCCGACGAGATCGGCGACATCCCGTTCGGAGCCATCGCCATGTACGGGTACGCCGACAAGCTCGCCGCCGGGCTGCAGCAGCTGCTGGCCGGGGCCCGCAAGTTCCGGCTCGGTGAGATCTCCCGGAACGACCTCATGGCGGCGAACTGGGAGACGGCCAACGTCGCCCACATCCCGCTCACGACGGAGGCGCAGAACGAGCAGGCCCTCGGGCTGCTCAAGGGCTAGACGACGCGGCCCCGGCCGGCTGGGTAGGTTGACGGGGTGACGGCGACTCGTGACGATCTGCGTCGGCGCGCCCTGGGCCTCGAGTGGGCGACGATCGGGTGGAACGTCGGAGAGTTCTTCGTGACGGTGACCCTGGGAGTGATGGCCCGGTCGCTGGCTCTGGTCGCCTTCGGTCTCGACACCCTCGTCGAGCTCTTCGCGTCCGTCGTGGTCGTCTGGCACCTCAAAGGTGAGGATCGGCCGGGCCGGACGCGCCGCGCCCTGCTGCTCGTCGCGGGTGCCTTCGCACTCGTGGCCGCCGTGCTCACCGCGGCGGCGATCAGGGCCCTGCTCGTCCGCCACGTCGCCGGCGAATCCGTACCGGGGATCGTCTACATCGCGCTGGCGGCCGTCGCCATGCTCGGGCTCGGAGTCGCCAAGCGCCGGGTCGGCCGCGGGCTCGGCGACGAGGTCCTCGCGTCTGAGGCGGTCATGTCCGTGCTCGACGGTGTGCTCGCCCTCAGTGTGCTCACCGGTCTGCTGCTGAACGCCGTCGCCGGGTGGTGGTGGGCCGATCCGGCTGCGACGCTCGTGGTGGCCGCCTTCGCGGTCAACGAAGGCCGTGAGAGCCTGGCCGAGGCTCGCGAGCTCGCCGAGGCCGCCGGCTGACTCAGGCGAAGCTCGGCCAGCGACCGGGATCGACACCCCAGTCGCCGGCCAGGCGGGCCACCTCGGGGAGATAGATGCGCCGCAGGGCGGCGTCGAGCCCGGGGAGCGCATCGCCGTGTGCCCCGCCGGTCGACGTGGCCGAGGGAAGATCCGCCCCGCTCAACCGCACCGGCTCGAGGCCGAGGCGCTCGATCACCGCATCGACGGCTTCCTGCGGGTGCTCGCGGACCGCCTCGTACTGCATGACGACGAACCGGCCCGGGTCGAACACGGCACTCCACATGTCGAGTTGGGTGGCGTACATCCCGGCCCAGACCGACTGCTCGGTGAACTGGCGATGAGTGCGGGGAGTGGGTCGGCGTGCCGGACGAGCCTCGCGCTGGCGGGCGTACCAGCGCATGGCCGAGTGGAATCGCTCGACCGGATCCCTCAGCAGCACCAGCAGCAACGGCTCCGGACACGCCGACCGGAGCAGCGCCGGCACGTGGGGGAGGCGCAGGTACGCCGGGGTGTACTCCCCGCGCTGCACCCCGTCGTCTTCGAACAGATCCTGGTATCCGGCGGCGTCGTCCCCCGTCCAGCCTTCGACCACCGCGGTGTCGAAGTAGTGCTGCTCCTTGCGGCCGTTGCGGGCCAGGCCGACCGCGGGGTGCTGGGTCAGCAGGTCGGTGAACCACGTCGTACCGGAGCGCTGCGCTCCGATGCCGACCCATGCGGGGCCCCGTGGTTCCATCTCTGCTCCGGAGCGTCAGTCGATCAGGGTCCCCGCGAACACCTGCCAGGCCAGCGCCGACTTGGCGGTGAGGCTCAGCAGGATGTACACCGACTCCCCGAACAGGTAGTCGCGCCACTTCCCGACCTTCCGGTACTGCAGGACCATGTTGACCGCGAAGCTGTTGAAGAACAGGAACAGGGTCACGAAGATCGCATACACGAATCCGGGCGGGGAGGCCTCGGTGTTCGGGCTCCACAGGTAGATGCCGATGACGATCCAGGGGACCGCTCCGGCGATGACGCCGAACCAGTACGGAAGCCATCCTCCTTCGCCGGGCTCCTCGTACTTCTCCTGGAGCCAACCGAACAGGATCATCGACGCGTTGACGCCGAAGATGGCCAGGAGGGCGGCCACGTCGGAGATGCCCGTGAGCATGGCGATGAGCACCACCATCAGCGAAGAAGACAGCGAGTACTCGATCCAGCGGGCGTAGTTGCGGTTGCGGACCAGGTTTTCCCGGTACCAGCGGTAGATGCCCGGCGAGGCGATGAGCCAGTGGGCGGCCGCAGACAGGAACACGAATGCGGCGACGCCCCATCCGATCCGCACCTCGAACCACTGATCGAGCGTCGGGGGCTGCAGCCCGGGGGCATCGTTCAAGAACGTCGTCGTGACCGGGAGAGCGAAGTCGTTGGTGAGCGCCAGGATGGCGACGCCCTGCACGAAGTGCAGGGCTCCCATGACCACGTTGTACCAACGAAGGCGGGTCATTCGAGAGTCGAGAGCAGCAGAATCGAGCATGGGACAAGCCTAGGCCCGGTGGTGCTCCCAATCGGCATCGATCATGCCGCCATGCCCCGATCGGACCAAGGTACGGAGGGCTGTGCTTGAATGACCGCCCGGCCCATCTGGGCGGGTTCGCTCCATGCCGTCGACATCCATCCTGCGCCGCGTCGGGCTCGTAGCCGTCAACCTGGCCGTCTTCCTGGCCGCCTTCGCGCTCGTGCGCGGTCTGATCGACCGAGCTGCGGGATGGGAGCCGGACGGCGAAGTCGCAGTCAAGCTGGCTCACCTCGAAGAGCACGGGGGCGACTACGACGTGATCTTCATCGGCTCGAGCCGGACCTTCCGCGGCGTCGATCCTGCCGCCTTCGACGGACGCATGGCGGAGCTCGGGACGGAGACCCGCTCGTTCAACCTGGGGATCCAGGGCATGTTCGCGTACGAGCTCGAGGCGGTCCTCGACCGTGTGCTGGAGCTGGACCTCCCTTCGCTGAGCATGGTGGTGGTCGCTCCGGACGTCTTCCAGGCCGACCTGGAGACGGAGATCACATCGTCGGCACGGGTAGTGGCCTGGCACGGGCTCACCGAGACCGCCGCAGCGGTGCGTCGTGCTCTCGACCAGCCGAGGACGAGGCCGAACAAGGACGTCGTGATCACCGAGGACGTCCTCGCACGGGATGTCGAGACCCGCCGCGGTGCGCGGAGGTCGGCGATCAACGAGATCGAGAACGGGTTCGCTTCGGGCCGGCCGGTGCGGCTGGTCGGAGACCACGGCGGCGCCACGGCGATCGAGGTTCCGTCGGCGCGTCTCGCGGCCAGGTTCGACGAGGTTCGCGCCGATGCTGCACAGGCGCTCTCGGGCGGAGCGTGGGTGGACGTCGCGGCCAAGTTCACCCCGGACCGGATGGGCGATCCCGCCGCGGTCGCCGAGGCGGTGTCGGTCCTCGAACTGCTCGGGGCGGAGCTGGACGGCGTGGGCCTCCCGGTGGGGGCGCCGTTCGAGTCTTCCGGGAACCGCCTCGTGCTGCGAATCGCCCCTCCCGACGCCGTGGCCGCGCTCGAGTGGGCGCAATCGGCGGCGGCCGACGCCGGCGGGACCATCTCGGTACCGGTGACCGCGGCCGACGGAACCTGGTTCGCCGTAGCCGTCCCTCCGGATCCGAGGAGCGGGGCGGCCGGACTCGGTGAGCGAGCCAGGTGGGTGTACAACCACCTCAACGCGTTCCTGATCAACACCACGAACCAGGGGAGGCTGCTCGAGACGCTGC
The DNA here is from genome assembly GCA_964464675.1 of uncultured Acidimicrobiia bacterium. Taxonomy (GTDB): domain Bacteria; phylum Actinomycetota; class Acidimicrobiia; order Spongiisociales; family UBA11373; genus CAYXHU01. The sequence goes on along the minus strand of CAYXHU010000195.1, from coordinate 626 downwards.
TCGGAGATCCGCCGCCCGACGGCACGGACCCTCTCGGGATCCTGGGTCCGTTCGGGAACGGGTTCGTGCCGTACGACGTCGCCGAGCAACTGGACGCGCTCGGTGGAGGTACCGAGTTCCGGCGGAGGCAGTTCCTCGAAGGGGAGTCGATCCGGCTGTTCACACGATCTCGCCTCGAGCCGACCGCCGAGGAGGTGGACTACGGCCTGCGTATCGCCGGGATGATCGAGCGGGCCGGCGCGGTCCCGGTCCTCGCCGCCCTGCCGGGAGATGCATCGTCCCGCTGGGTGGAAGCCCTCGCCGCCGACGTGCCCACAGTGGACTTCAACGACTTCCCGGGGGACGCCGGGCTCTTCGACAGGTCGCTGTGGTACGACCGGGGCCACATGAACTCGGCCGGGGCGGCACTCTTCTCGGCGCAGCTCGCCGAGGCGCTCCGCCCCCTGCTCGGTGGAGGCGGCTAGGTGCTCTTCATCGAGTACCGGTTTCTCGCGTTCTTCCTGGTGGTGTTCGCCGGGCACTGGGCGCTGCGGCCGTCCTGGGCCCGAAAGGTGTGGCTGCTCGTCGCGTCGTACGGCTTCTACGCCGCCTGGGACTGGCGGTTCCTGGGGCTCATCTGGGCGTCC
>CAYXHU010000194.1:1749-4740 GCA_964464675.1 uncultured Acidimicrobiia bacterium | reverse complement strand
GGACGCATTGGATCTTCCTGAGGGGCTTTCGGAACCCGCGCTCGAGCGCGAAATGACGAGACTTGCCTTCCGGAACAACATGTGCGCGACGAATTTCTTAGGCGGCGGCGCCTATCGTCACTTCATCCCTGCAGCGGTGACCGAGCTCGCTTCGCGCAGCGAGTTCATGACGCCGTACACGCCTTATCAGCCGGAGGTGAGCCAGGGAACGCTGCAGGCGCTCTTCGAATATCAGTCGATGATCGCTGCGATCACCGGGCTCCCGGTCGCCAACGCGTCCCTGTACGACGGCCCCACCGCCGGGCTCGAGGCGGTCAACCTCGCGGTCGGAGCCACGCGGCGCACCGCCGTGTGGGTGTCCCGGGGGCTGCACCCGCGCACGCGCGCAATCATCGACACGTTCGCCCGCGCTCGAGACCTGACCGTCACCGAGCACCCCATGGTCGCAGGACGGACCACCTGGGATCCCGACGCCGCCGGCCCGCCCGCCGCCGTCGTGTTCGCACAACCCAACTACCTCGGCGTGATCGAGGACTACGACGCCGCCGTAGAGGTCGCCCACGCGGCCGGAGGGCTCGCCGTCGCGGAGGTGGACCCGATGCTGCTCGGTGTGCTCCGCTCGCCGGGAGCCGCCGGATGCGACATCGCCTTCGCAGAGGGCCAGCCACTGGGGAACCCGATGTCATGGGGCGGTCCGTCGCTCGGGGTGTTCGCCACGACCCGCGACCTCATGCGGCGCATCCCCGGCCGGCTGTCGGGCCGCACGCTCGACAGGCACGGGACGACCGCCTACACGCTGACGTTGCGCACCAGGGAACAGGACATCCGCCGGGAGCGAGCGACATCGAACATCTGCACCAACCAGTCCCTCAACGCGGTCGCCGCCGCCGTCCACCTGGCCTGGCTGGGCCCCGGCGGCCTGGCGGAGACCGGACGGCAGTCGATCCAGAAGGCCCACTACCTCGCCGGGCGGCTCGCCGCCCTGGACCGTGTCCGCCTCGCCGTCGACGAACCCTTCGCCCGCGAGTTCCCGGTGCTGCTCCCCTCAGATCCTGCCTCGGTGGTCGAGGCCATGGCCGCCCGAGGGTACCTGGCCGGGATCCCGCTCTCCGAGGACTACCCGGAGTTCCCCGGCGGGCTGTTGGTGGCCGCCACCGAACGCAGGACGCGGGCAGAGATCGACGCCTTCACAGACACCCTCCAGGAGGTGCTCTCCGATGCCTGACCCGGGAGGCCGCGCTGCAGCGGCGCCGATCGTGGGAGCCACCCCCGAGCCGACGCTGCTCGACCTGTCGTCACCGGGACGCCGCGCCTGGTCGCTGCCCGACCTCGACATCCCCGAGCGCGACCTCGACCTGCCGGAGGCCGCGCTCCGTCCCCCGGACCTGCCCGAAGTCTCCGAGCGGGACCTCGTAGCCCACTTCACCCGACTCGCGCAACGCACCTTCGCCGTGGACGTGGGGGCCTACCCCCTCGGATCGTGCACGATGAAGTACAACCCGAAGATTGCCGACTGGGCAGCAGAGCACCCGGGCTTCCGCGACCTCCATCCCGCCGCCCCCGTCTCGGCCACCCAGGGGGCGCTCGCCGTCCTGCGCGAAGCCGAACACATCCTCTGTGAGATCACCGGTATGTCCCGTGCCACCTTCCAGCCTCCGGCGGGAGCCGCAGGCGAGCTCACGGGCCTGCTGATCATGCGCGCCCACCACGAGGCCGCAGGGCGGGCACCGCGGCGAGTGCTGATACCCGACGCCGCGCACGGCACCAACCCCGCGTCGGTCTCGCTCGCCGGGTACGAAGCAGTCCACGTGCCCTCGGACGGGCGCGGCATGGTGGACCTCGCCGCACTCCGAGCCCTCGTCGACGGGGACACCGCCGGGCTCATGCTGACGAATCCGAACACCCTGGGACTGTTCGAAGAGGACGTGGCGGCCATCGCCGAGGAGATCCATCGGGTCGACGGGCTCGTCTACTACGACGGGGCGAACCTCAACGCCATCCTCGGTGTGGTCCGCCCGGGGGACATGGGTTTCGACATCGTCCACTCCAACCTGCACAAGACCTTCGCGACCCCGCATGGGGGAGGAGGGCCGGGGTCGGGCCCGGTGGCCGTGGTGGACAGGCTGGTTCGGTTCCTTCCTGGGCCGTTGCCCGTGGAGCGTCCCGACGGCAGCCTCGCCTGGGAGATGCCTCCCGACAGCATCGGGCGCGTCCACGGCAACCACGGGAACTTCCTGGTGGTGCTCCGGGCCCTCGCCTACATGAGGGCCCTCGGAGGCCCTGGGCTCCGCAGGGTCGCGGAACGCTCCGTGCTCAACGCCCGCTACCTGGCATCGCTGCTCCCCGATGCGTTCGAGATCCCCTACCCCTCCCCGTGCATGCACGAGTTCGTCGCCTCGGCGGCGGCCCTGAAGCGCACCACCGGGGTACGTGCCGGAGACGTCGCCAAGGCGCTCCTCGACCGAGGTTTCCACGCCCCCACCATGTACTTCCCCCTCGTCGTCGAGGAAGCACTGATGATCGAGCCCACGGAAACCGAGTCACCGGAGACCATCGAGGCCCTGGCCGCCGCGCTCGCCGACATCGCAGAGACGGCGCTCACCAGTCCCGAGCAGATCCAGGCCTCGCCGCATCACACCCCGGTGAGCCGCCCCGACGACGCGGCCGCCGCCCGCAACCCCGTCCTGACGTGGGAGGACGAATGAGCACCCAGATGGGAGTCGACGTCGGCGGCACCGGCATCAAGGGCGCCATCGTGGACCTGACGACCGGTGAGCTGCTCACCGAGCGGTTCCGGCTGGACACGCCGCAGCCCTCGACACCCGAGGCCGTCGCAGAGACGGTGGCCACGATTGTCGCCTCCGCCGGGTGGGAAGGCCCGGTTGCCCGTTGAGGTGGGCCTCAGCGACGGCATCAAGATCGAGATCCTGGACGGCGTCGAAGAAGGTGTTGAGGTCGTACTCCAGTAACCCCTGCACAGGCCAGTCAAAA
>CAYXHU010000194.1:0-1739 GCA_964464675.1 uncultured Acidimicrobiia bacterium | reverse complement strand
CCTTCCCTCCGTGGTCACCGGCGGGATCGTTCGCACCGCGGCCAACATCGACCCCGGCTGGATCGGCGTCGACGGGTGCGCGGTGATCGGCCGCGCCGTCGACGCGCCGATCACGCTGCTCAACGACGCCGACGCCGCCGGGCTCGCCGAGATGCGCTTCGGTGTCGGTACGGGGCACGACGGCGTCGTGCTCCTGCTCACCTTCGGAACCGGCATCGGCAGCGCGCTGTTCGTGGACGGCAGGCTGGTCCCCAACACGGAGCTGGGGCACCTCCAGATGTGGGGGGACAGTGCCGAGGAACGTGCTGCTGCGTCGGGAAGGGAACGCAGCGACCTCTCGTGGGGAGCCTGGGTGCAAGACTGGGTGAACCCCTACCTGAGCTACGTCGAGGATCTCCTGTGGCCCGACCTCATCATCGTCGGCGGGGGGATCAGCAAGAAGCCGGAGAGGTGGGTTCCGTTGCTCGAGGTCAGGGCGGAACTGCTCGTCGCCGAGCTCAGGAACAACGCAGGGATCGTCGGGGCCGCGCTGGCATGCGCGGAGTGCTCATGACGCCCGGCACGACCATCTCGGCCGACAGCACGGCGCTCCACGTCCGGACGTGGAATCCCGACGGCCCGCGGCGCGCCGACGCCGTCATCGTGCACGGGCTCGGGGAGCACGGAGGGAGGTACGAGGCGATCGCAGAGGCCCTGGTCGAACAAGGCTTGTCGTGTCACGCTCCCGACCTGCGCGGATTCGGCCGATCAGGCGGCCGGAGGGCCTGGGTGCATCGGTGGAGCGACTTCGTCGAGGACGTGGCCGCGGTCGTGAACGATCACTGCCACCCCGGGCGGCCGTTCGTGCTGTACGGCCATTCGATGGGGGGGCTGGTGGCGTTGAGCTATGCCTTGTCCTCACATCGTTCCCCCGCCCGCATGGTGCTCTCTGCGCCCGCGCTCGATGCCGACATCTCCGCGGCGAAGCGCCTGCTGGCGCGCATCCTCGGACGCGTCGCTTCGCGCGCATCGCTACCCAACGACATCACCGGTGATCAACTGTCGCGTGATCCGGCGGTGGGGGAGGCGTACTTCGCCGACCCCCTGGTGCTCACCAGGACCTCTGCCGGGCTGGGCCTCCAGTTCCTGCGCGGCATGGACGCAGCCCGCCGATCCTTGGAGAGGCTCACCGTTCCCACGCTGGTCGTCCACGGCGATGGCGACACGCTGGTACCTCCGGAGGTGAGCGAACCGCTCGCCGAAGCAGGCCGCGCAGAACGCATCGTCGTCCGGGGCGCCCGCCACGAGTGGCACAACGAGCCCGACGCGGCAATGACGCTGCGCACCGTCGTCTCCTGGATGCTGGCGGGGCTCTGAGTCTCAGCGCGGCGCTTCGAACCCGGTGCGCACGACGGCGCGCACCGCGTCCCGGGTCGCCTCGTCGCAGAATGCTGCCCCGGCCGCACGCAGCGTGACCGCAGCCAGATCGTCGGTCGTGAATCCGTGATGAGCCACCAGGGCTTCCATCTCGGCCGTCATGGACGTCCCCGACATGAGCCGGTTGTCGGTGTTGACGGTGACCGCGAATCCGGCTTTGTGGAGGAGCCCGATCGGATGCTCCTCCAGCGAGGGCGCCGCCCGGGTGTGCACGTTCGAGTACGGACACACCTCGAGCACGGTCTGGGTGTCGATCACCCGCTGTGCCACCGGCCCGAACGTGATCCGCCGGTCGACCTGTAGATCGTTGACGATCCGCACGC
>CAYXHU010000193.1:0-4757 GCA_964464675.1 uncultured Acidimicrobiia bacterium | reverse complement strand
CTACGGCGAAGAGGTCGGCATGGTGGGCCGCAAGCCCGACCCGATGCTGCGGACCCCGATGCCGTGGTCCGGCGATGCTCCCGGCGTCGGGTTCACCGACGCCGAGCCGTGGCACCCGGCGCAGGCCGGGTACGAGACGGCGAACGTGGCCGACACGACCGGCGATCCGGCTTCGCTGCTGAGCACCTACCGGAGGCTCGTGGATCTCCGCGACGGCCATCCGGCGCTCCGCTACGGGGACGTGCTCCCGGTGGAGACGGGCACCAGTCTCGTGTATGCCTTCGTGCGCACCGTCGGCGACGACCACGTCCTGGTCGTGGTGAACCTGTCCAGGATCCCCGCGACGGGCCATTCGCTCGACCTGGCCGAGGGGCCGTTCGACTCGACGGTGTCGGCAACGCCCCTGATCGGACCGGACGTGGAGCCTCCGGTGGTGAACGCCGGGGGCGGGTTCTCCGGATATCGGCCCGTCGCAGAGATCCCCCCGTACGGTGTGATGGTGGTGAGCCTGCACTCGGGATGACGCCGGGCTCGCCTTGCGCACCGGATCGATCCCCGCGAACCTATGCGGTCCCGGCTGCGGCACGCGGCCTCTGAATCGAAGGTCTCATGGGTTCGCTGATAAAGAAGCGGCGCAAGAAGATGAGCAAGCACAAGTACCGCAAACGCTTGCGCGCCAATCGACACAAGCGGAAGAAGTAGCCCGGCCTCCTCGCGCCCCCGCCGGCTCACACCTCGGTGGATACCCCGGTCGGTGTGGCGCGCCCCCGGACGGTCCGGACGTGCCGGACACAGGCGGCGACGGGCGCAGCGTTCCGGCCGGGTACGGGATGGCGCTTCGGCGAGGAGTTCAGGCGTCCCTGCTGCGCAGGAAGTGCTCGATCTCGCTGATGAGACGGCCGGTGGCTCCGGGGTCGATCGGATCGCCGGACGCGACCTCGGCTTCGAGTCGCTGCACGTAGCTGCGGAACTCGTCGTTGCCGGCGATCGCCTCGTCGACCTTGGCGAGGAACTCGTCGGCGACGGTGCGCACCTCGCCGGTCTCCAACGGGATCCCGGTGACCCGGGCGGCGGCTTCGGTGAGTGCCAGCATGGCCGCCGGGTTGGGGTTGGCGGCGAGGTAGTGGGGGCATGCCGCCCACAGGCCGATCGTCGGTATGCCGCACTCCCGGCACGCCTCCATCAGCACCCCCAGGATCCCGGTGGGTCCCTCGTACTGGGTCGTGGGGAGACCGTGGGCGGCGACCAGATCCGGGTCGGTGGCCACGCCGTAGACGGGCACCGGGCGGGTGTGGGCCACTTGCCCGATGAAGGCCCCGAGCGTCACGATGATCTCGGTGTCGCTGTCGGCGAGCACCTGAGCCACGTGGCGGGTGTAGGTCTTCCATCGGAGGTGCGGTTCCTCGCCGAGCACCAGGATGAGGTCGCCGCCGGCGTTCGGCTGGGGAAGCCCGTAGAACCTGGTCGTCGGCCAGGTGAGCGACCGGGTTCCACCGTCCTCGATGGAGACGGTGGGGCGCCGCTGCTGGAAGTCGTAGAACTCCTCGGGTTCGATGAGCGCAAACGGCTCTTCGTTCTCGTGCTGGCCGAGCAGGAAGGCGGCCGTGCCGGATGCGGCGTCGCAGGCGTCGTTCCACCCCTCGAAGGCGAGGACCGCCCTCGGCCTGCGGAGGTCGGGCCGGCGGAGGCGCCTGATCGGATCCATGCGGCCAGCGTAGTTGGAGATGCACCGAAGGATCCGGGTCCCCACCGGGGCCGTTTGCCCGCCGATCGTGGCAATGGTCCCTACCGGGGATGCAGGCAGTCCCAATACCGTGCCCGCCAGGAGGGGGCCTGGAGGGATAGATGATCAAGGTACCTCGTGTGCTCGATCGGGCCGGGATCGACCGCCTGATCGGGCTGCTCAGTGGCCGGGGATTCACCGTTCTCGGTCCCACCGTCCGCAACGGCGCGATCGTGGTCGACGAGATCGGGGGGACCGACGACCTCCCGGTCGGCGTGGGCGACGAGCAGGCCCCCGGCTCGTACCGCCTGGTCGAACGGCTCGATGACGCCCTGTTCGGGTACGTCGTCGGACCTGCGTCGCCCAAAGTGATGCTGCACCCGCCGGAGGTCGTGTTGTGGTCCGGCTCGCGCGCCGACGGCTCCTTCGAAGCCGACGAGCGCCCCGCGCCGCCCCGCTACGCGTTCTTCGGTGTACGTCCGTGCGAGCTGGCCGCGGTGGCCATCCAGGACAAGGTGTTCCTGGGCAACGGCCGGCGCGATCCCGTCTACGGGTCCCGGAGGGACGGGTCGTTCTTCGTGGTGGTCAACTGCGTCGAACCGGGCGGAACGTGCTTCTGCGACTCGATGGGAACCGGCCCGCGCGCCGAGTCGGGCTACGACGTCGCATTGACGGAGGTGATGGCCGGCGGGCGGCACTACTTCCTCGCCGAATCCGGAAGCGAAGATGGTTCGGCGGTGCTCGAAGAGGCCGGCGGCCGGGATGCCACGGAGGCCGAGGTCGCCGAGGTCGGTGCGCTGCTGTCCGTGGCGGCGGGGAAGATGGGCCGGGAGCTGCAGATGGAGGGCCTCAAGGAGGTCCTCGCCGCAGCACTCGAGTCACCGCACTGGGACGAAGTCGCCGAACGCTGCCTGACGTGTGCCAACTGCACCCTGGTGTGCCCGACCTGCTTCTGCGCGACCGTCGAGGACGTCACCGACCTCGCGGGGACCGAGGCTCAGCGGGTCCGTCGGTGGGACTCGTGCTTCAACGAGGAGTTCTCGTACATCCACGGCGGCCCGCTTCGCCCCAGCCCGTACGCCCGCTACCGCCAGTGGCTGACTCACAAGCTGGGGACGTGGCAAGACCAGTTCGGGACCCCGGGGTGCGTCGGCTGCGGCCGGTGCATCACCTGGTGCCCGGTCGGCATCGACATCACCGTCGAGGCCGCGGCGATCCGCGCCAAGGAGGTGGCCGGTGTCTGAACTCGCCGACCTGCTCAGAGCTCACCCCTTCGTCCAGGGCCTCGCCCCGGGCCTTCTCGACAGGATGAGTGAGTGCATCGAGGGTACGGTCGAATGGAAGCCGGATCAGGTGATCTTCCGAGAGGGAGGTACCGCCGATTCCTGCTTCCTCGTGCTGAGCGGCGACGTCGCCCTCGAAGTCCACTCTCCCGGCCGGCCTCCTCGGATCATCCAGACGGTCGGATCCGGGGAGGTGCTCGGTTGGTCCTTCCTATTCGAGCCCTACCGGTGGGCATTCGATGCGCGGGCGCTCAACGCGTCGTCGGCCCTCGTCCTCGACGGGGTCAAGATGCGCAACTGCGCCGCCGACGAGCCCGAGTACGGCCTGCAGCTGATGACCCGGTTCGCCGGTCTCGTGATAGAGCGGCTCCAGGCAACCCGACTCCAACTGATGGATCTGTATGCAAACCGCACTTGAACCACTCACCCTCGGCGATGCAATGACCCCACAGCCCACGCGCATCCTGCGCATGTGGGACGAACTCGACGACACGTTCTCGCTTGAGTTGGAGGTTCCGACGGGAGGCTTCGCCTTCGGGCCGGGGCAGTTCAACATGCTGTACGTCTTCGGGACCGGCGAAGTCGCCATCTCGATCAGCGGCGCTCCGAGCGATCAGGGACGGCTGGTGCACACGGTGCGCGGCGTCGGCTCGGTGACGAAGCGCCTCCGTGAACTCAACCAGGGCGACGTCATCGGCGTCCGGGGCCCGTTCGGGAACACGTGGCCGGTGGAGGCCGCACGGGGGCACGACGTGGTGCTCGTTGCCGGCGGCATCGGCCTGGCACCGCTGCGGCCGGCTCTCTACCACGTCCTCGAGCACCGGGAGGACTACGGCAGAGTGGTGCTGCTGTACGGGTCCCGCTCGCCCCGCGAACTCTTGTACATCGACGAGCTGTCGGAGTGGCGCGGCCGTCTCGACATGGACGTGCTGATCAGCGTCGACAACGCCGACCGGATGTGGAAGGGGTCTGTGGGCGTCGTGACCAAGCTGATCGGGCGTGCTCCTTTCGACCCGCACAACGCGATCGCCCTCGTGTGCGGTCCGGAGATCATGATGAGGTTCACCGGCCGCGAGCTGGTGACCCGCGGCGTGCCCCCGGAGATGGTCTACGTATCGATGGAACGCAACATGAAGTGCGCCATCGGGTTCTGCGGCCACTGCCAGATCGGCCCGAAGTTCGTGTGCAAGGACGGCCCGGTGTTCCGCTACGACGAGGTCTCCGGAATGCTCGAGATCAGGGAGGTGTGATGAGCACACCGCTGCCCAAACTGGGCGTGTTCAAGTTCGCGTCGTGCGACGGGTGCCAGCTGAGTCTCCTCGACGCAGAGGAGCACCTGCTCGACGTCGCCTCGGTGATCCACATCGCCAACTTCCCGGAGGCGTCTCGTGAGGTCGTCGAGGGTCCCTACCAGCTGACCCTCGTGGAGGGCTCGATCACCACACCCCACGATCTCGAGGCGATCCGGGAGATCCGGCGCCAGTCGGAGTTCCTCGTGACCATCGGGGCGTGCGCGACGGCCGGAGGCATCCAGGCGCTTCGCCATTGGGGCGACGTCGAGGAGTTCACCCGGTACGTGTACGCCAACCCGGAGTACATCTCGACGCTCCAGGAGTCCACGCCGGTGAAGAACCATGTGGCGGTCGACTTCGAGCTGCGGGGTTGCCCGATCAACAAGTACCAGCTCCTCGAGGTGGTCAACGCCTTCCTCAACCACCGCCGCCCGACGATCCCGACGTACGCCGTATGTG
>CAYXHU010000192.1:0-4762 GCA_964464675.1 uncultured Acidimicrobiia bacterium | reverse complement strand
TTGGAAAACGGCGCCTGTCGGCCTATATCAGCGCCACCGGCTCGGCCGGCACCCTGGCCGCGGGCGATTTCCTGCGCACCCGTCACCCTGGCATCCGCGTGGTGGCCACCGAGGCCCTGCAATGCCCGACGCTGCACAGCTTTGGCTTTGGCGAACACCGCATCGAGGGCATCGGCGACAAGCACGTGCCGTGGATCCACAACGTGCGCAACACCGACGTGGTCGTCGCCGTCGACGACGAGGGGCCGATGTCCCTGGCCCGGCTGTTCAACGAACCGGCCGGCGCCGAGTACCTGCGCGGGGCCGGAGTGGCGGACTCGCTGGTCGGCGACCTCCCGCTGCTCGGCATCAGCAGCATCGCCAATCTGATCGGGTCGGCCCGGATGGCCCGTCACTACGGGCTGGGGCGCAACGATGTGATCGTCACCGTGCTCACCGACTCCATGGAGATGTACGACAGCCGCATCCACGAGCTCCGGGAGGAGCGGGGTGAGTTCACCGGGATCGACGCGGCCGTGGCCCACGAGCGTTACCTGCTGGGGGCGGGCAACGACCGGCTCCTCGAGTTGGGCCACGACGAGCGCCGCCGCATCCACAACCAGAAGTACTTCACCTGGGTCGAGCAGCAGGGCAAGGACGTGGCCGAGCTCGACCGGCAATGGGACGATCCCGGGTACTGGACCGCCGTGCAGGACCTGGTACCCGAGATCGACCGGCGCATCGAGGAGTTCAACGCGGCGACCGGGCTGGGATGAGCGGACCGCCGGTTGGCGGTAGCGGGCGCGAGCGACGTACCGTTCGCCCATGAGCCTTCGCCGATCCCTCGATTCCGTTCTCGACACGACGCTGGTCGGATACACCCGCATCGGCCACACGGTGCGCAGCAGGGGCTTCGAAGACCTCCCGTCGATGGCCGGCAGCACCGTGGTGGTGACCGGGGGGACCGGCGGGATCGGACGGGCCGCCGCCCAGAGGATGGCTCGCCTCGGGGCAACCGTGGTCGTGGTCGGGCGTGATGCCGACAAGATCGGCGACACCGTGGCGGCGATCCGGGACGCCGGGGGCGACGCTGCGGCCGAGCGTGCCGACCTGTCGCTCATCGGCGACGTGAAGGCGCTCGCCGGCCGGCTGCTCGCCCGCTTCTCCCACATCGACGTGCTGGTGAACAACGTCGGTGTGCTGCTTCCCGAGCGCACCGTCACCTCAGCGGGACTCGAGGCGACGTTCGCCACCAACCTGCTCGGCCACTTCGTGCTCACCGGGCTGCTGATCCCGCGTCTCGTGGAGTCGGCGCCCGGCCGGATCATCAACGTGTCGTCCGGCGGCATGTACGCGGCGCGGATCTCGAGCGACCTGGAGAGCCGGCACGGCGAGTACGACGGCAAGCTGGCGTATGCCCGGACCAAGCGGGGGCAGATGATCCTCACCGAGATCTGGGCCGACCGACTCGCGGACCTCGGCGTGGTCGTCCACGCCATGCATCCGGGGTGGGCGAAGACCCCGGGCGTGCGCTCCGGCCTCCCCCTGTTCCACACCGTGACCCGTCCGCTGCTGCGCACCGCCGAGCAGGGTGCCGACACGATCGTGTGGCTGGCCGCGGCACCGGAGGCGGGCGAGAGCACCGGGCTGTTCTGGCACGACCGCCGTCCCCGGAATCCGCACCGCCTGGAGAGGACCAAGGAGACTCCCGAGGAACGCGCCGCGTTCTGGCGCCGGCTTCACGACTACGCCGGCTGGCAGGACCCGCTCGCCTAGCCCGAAGGCGATTGCCTGCCGGGCGGGGATCCCCGGTCTACGATGATCCCAGCGCAGGCAGATCGAGGGGGATCGCAACGTGCGGGCTCGAGTTGTGGGCGCCGTCGCCGTCGTGCTGCTGGCCGGCTTGGTCTCGCCGGCGGGGGCGACGGCGGTCGAGCGGCGGCCGGATGCAGTAGGGGTGTTCGACCCGGCCTCTGGAGCGTGGTACCTGCGCGAGCACACCGGCACGACCACCTCGTTCGTCTTCGGCAGAACCGGCGACGTCCCGCTGGCGGGAGACTGGGACGGAGACGGCGTGGACGGGATCGGGGTGTACCGCCCGTCCGACGGGGTCGTGCTGCTCCGCGACGAGATCCTGGTGCCGGTGGCGCTCTCCACCCGAGCGCCCGCCGGGGGCACGGCCGTCGCCGCCGACCTCGACGGCGACGGCCGGGACGCAGTCGTCGTCGCCAGGGCGGGCCGCCTGCACCTCGGCATCCCGATCGCCGGCCAGGCCGACCCGATCCCGGTTCCGCTCGGCGGCGACATCCAGGGGCTCGTCGCGGGGGACTTCGACGGCGACGGCGCCGACGAGATCGCCGTGCTGCGCAACGGCCGCATCGAGGCCTTCGTCTCCTCGTCGGGTGTGGACCTCGAGGTCGGCGAGGTGGAGCCGGTGGCCGGTGACTGGGACGGCGACGGCATCGATACGCTCGGTGGGTACCACCCGTGGTCGGCGATGTTCACGCTGTACCACGGGGTGTCGGGGCGCCCGTCGCCGACGTTCGTGGCATACGGCTCGACCGGGATGCTTCCGGTGGCGGGAGACTTCGGACCGCTGCCCGGCGACGGCGATCCGCCGCTGCGGCGGGTCGGCCTGCCGGACATGGCGCTCGACGACGCCGGGGCCCACGTGGCGGTCCTGCAGGAGGCACTCGAGGCACGCGGCCTGTACCGGGGACCCATCGACGGTGTCTACGGCTGGGAGACGGCACAGGCGGTCGTGGCCCTGAAGAAGGCGATGGGCGCCGACCGCACCTGGGAATTCCGCACCGGCGATTCGGTGCTGCTGGCCGACTTCGCCCTGCCGCCGCTTCCCGACCGTCCCGACGAGCCGGAACGCCTCGAGGTGGACATCGGCAGGCAGCTGATGTTCCGGTTCGAGGCGGGAGAGGTCGCCGACATCATCCCTGTGTCCACCGGCGGCTCCTACTGGTACTACAGCCCCCGCAACGACGCCGTGGTCGGGGCTGGGACGCCGCGGGGCGACTTCACGCTCTTCCACTTCGCAGCGGGGTGGCACTGCGACCGGCTGACCGGGTGGTGCATCTACAACCCGTGGTCGTTCACCCCGTACTACGCAATGCACGGATATCTGTCGGTGCCCGAGTACCCGGCGTCGCACGGCTGCGTCAGGGTGACCACCTGGGATTCCGACTACCTGGTGGACCGGCTCTTCGTGGGCATCCCGATCCACATCTGGGACGCCTACGACCCCGAGACGGGGGAGACGGCCTAGGCGGAGGGCTCCGCCCACAGCGGGCGTCGGTTCCGGGCTCCGAGTACGATTCCGCGTCGCTCACCGGAGGGAATTCGTGGTCGCCGACACCATCCCAGCCCGGCTGTTCCGCCGTGCGGAAGAGACTCCGGGGCGCCCGGCGTACTACGAGAAGGTGGAGGGGGCCTACCAGCCGACGTCCTGGGCCGGGTATGCCGACGCAGTCCGGCGAGCCGGCAAGGCGCTCATCGCCGGGGGGTTCCGGCCCGGACAGCACGTGGCCATCCTCGGGTTCAACCGCCCCGAATGGGTGATCCTCGACGTGGCATGCATGAGCGTCGGCGGTGCGCCGGTCGGGATCTACACGACCTCGTCGTCGGATGAGATCGCCTACGTGGCGGGCCACTGCGAGGCGCCGGTGCTGCTGGTCGAGAACGAGGAGCAGCTGAGGAGGGTGCTGGCGGTCCGCGACCGCCTTCCCGCCCTGGAGCGGATCGTCACCATGCGAGGGGTGGCACCGATGGACGAGCCCGGCATCGTCCCCTGGGAGGAGTTCCTCTCGGAAGGAGACGGGGTGGACGACGCGGAGTTCGTGGCCCGGCTCGATGCCCTCGAGCCCGACGGCCTGGCCACCCTCATCTACACGTCCGGGACGACCGGCCCTCCCAAGGGAGTCATGCTCACCCACCACAACCTGGCGTGGAGCGCCGACGCCGCCGGCCTGCTCACGTCGGTGACCGCCGACGAGCGGCTCATCTCGTACCTGCCGCTCAGCCACATCGCCGAGCAGGACTTCACCATCCTGGGAGCCATCACGCACGGATACGCGGTGTACTACGCCGAGTCGATCGAGCGCCTCGCCGAGAACCTCAAGGAGGTTCGGCCGACCCTGTTCTTCGGTGTCCCGCGGGTGTGGGAGAAGTTCCACGCCGGCGTCGCCGGCAAGCTCGCCGAGGCCTCGGGGATCAAGGCCCGGATCGCGGCGTGGGCCCAGCATGTCGGCAGGGAGGTGGCCGCGATCCGCGGCGACGGAAAGGTGCCGGGGAGCCTTCTCAAGGTGCAGTACACCTTGGCGGATCGGCTGCTGTTCTCGAAGGTGAAGCGGGCGCTCGGCATGGACGACTGCCACTTCGCGGTGAGCGGCGCCGCACCGATCTCCCGGGAGATCGTCGAGTTCTTCGCGGGGCTCGGGCTGCCGATCTTCGAGGTCTACGGGCAGTCCGAGGGGACGGGCCCGACCACCTTCAATCGGGAGGGCCGGGCCCGGTTCGGCACCACGGGGCCGCCGTTCCCCGGCACCGAGGTCAGGCTCGCCGACGACGGGGAGATCCTGCTGCGGGGCAGCAACGTGTTCGCCGGGTACTACAAGGACCCGGACGCCACGGCCGAGACGTTGCGGGACGGCTGGCTCTACTCGGGCGACCTCGGGGAGTTCGATCGTGACGGTTTCCTGAAGGTCACCGGCCGCAAGAAGGACATCATCGTCACCTCCGGGGGCAAGAACGTGGCGCCGGCCAACCTCGAGAC
>CAYXHU010000191.1:0-4769 GCA_964464675.1 uncultured Acidimicrobiia bacterium | reverse complement strand
GTCGCCTTCAGCGGCGAGCTCGGCGACGTGCGGTGCGAGGTCGATCCGGCGGGGCACGTAGGTCACCGCGGCGCCCCTGTCGCGCGCTGCTTCGGCGACCAGCCGCCCGCTGACCCCCGGGATCGGAGCCTCGCCGGCGGCGTAGACGTCGGCGACCACGACCCGGTCGGCGGTCGCCAGCGCCGGGCCGAAGGCCCCGGCCAGTTCCGCCGTCCGCGAGTACCGGTGGGGCTGGAACACCGCCACGACCCGTCTCGCCCCTGCATCCCGGGCCGCAGCGATCGTCGCCTCGACCTCGGTGGGATGGTGCGCGTAGTCGTCGATGACGGTGATCCCGCCGATGCTCGCCTTCACTTCGAAGCGCCGCCGCACGCCGGCGAACTGCTCCAGGCCGGCGGCCGCAGCAGCGACGTCCATCCCCAACTCGCCGACGAGGGCGAGCACACCGGCTGCGTTCGATGCGACGTGTCGGCCCGGCCGGCCGACCGACACCTGCCACCGGTCCGACAGGTGCTCGAGCACGAACGTCACTCCCCCGCCGCCAGGTTCGATGCCGGAGATCTGCCAGGCGGCCTGCTCCGCGGCCCCGAATCCGACCACACCGGGCACGCGGCCTGCCAGTCGGGCCGCCCCGGGGTCGTCCAGGCACGCCACCACGGGACCACCCACGCTCCCGGCGACCGAGGCGAACGCCTCCTCGACGGCTGCGAGGTCCGGGTAGTAGTCGAGATGGTCCGCTTCGACGTTGGTCACGACGAGGCAGCGCAAGCGCAGGTCCAGGAACGTCCCGTACGCCTCGTCGGCCTCCAGGACGAACAGGTCGGGATCGCCGAGGTGAGCGTTGGTGCGGAGATCCACGAGCTCTCCGCCCACCATGAACGACGGGTCGCGGCCCAGCGCCCGCAACGCGGCCACCGCCATGGCGCTCGTCGTCGTCTTGCCGTGCGTCCCCGCAATCCCGAGCGCCGGCATGGCGTCGGTCATCTCGGCGAGCAGGCGGGGGCGCTCCCAGACCGGGACGCCTGCGGTCCGGGCGGCGGCGGCCTCCGGGTCCCTGTCGGGCACCGCCGACGATCGCACCACCAGATCCCAGCGCACCACCTCCTCGGGCCGGTGCCCCACCCACGTCTCGACTCCCACTGCGGCGAGGCCTCCGAGGGCCCGCCCCGGCTTGAGGTCGGAGCCACTCACCGAGTGGCCCGCCTGAGCCAGCAGCTTGGCGAGACCGCTCATGCCGGCTCCGCCCACGCCGATGAGGTGCACGTGGCCGACGCCTCCGAGGAACGTCACGTCGCCGCCTCCAGGACCAGGGTGGCGATCCGGCCGGCCGCGTCCCCGTGGGCCAACGCGGCCGCCGCCTTCGCCATCGCCGACCTCGCCGCCCCGTCGCCCAGGAGCGCCGCTGCCCGGTTCCCGAGGAGAGCCAGGTCTCGTTCACGAACGATCTCCGCGCCGCCCGCGTTCGCCAGGGCTGCGGCGTTGCCCCCTTGACCGACGCGCTCGAGCGGTACCAGGATCGCCGGGGTTGCCGTCGCCGCCAGCTCGGCGACCGTCATGGCCCCGGCCCGGGAGACGACGAGATCGGCGGCGGCATAGAACAGGTCCATCCGGTCCTCGTAGCCACGGCAGCGCCACGGTAGCGCAGACCGTGCCGCCTCCCCTGCAGCCGCTTCTGCGGCGGCAGGACCGCTCAGGTGCACGATGGTGACGGGCGGACCGGTCCAGCGGGCGACGATCCCCGGGATCGCCTCGTTGAGCACCCTCGCTCCGAGGCTGCCGCCGAGGATGCCCAGCACCGACGTGTTCGGAGCCACGTCGTAGCGCTCCAGTGCCTCGGCGCGGAGCGCCCCACGGTCGAACGACGAGATCTCGGGACGCACCGGATTGCCCACGACCTCGGCGTTGCCGAGCCGCTCCGCCGGGCCGGGCAGGCCGAGCAGCACTCGGTCGGCGCGACGCGCCGCGAAGCGAGCTGCGAGCCCGGGCACCGCGTTCTGCTCGTGGAGGAGCAGCGGAATGGCGGCCCGTCGAGCCGCAACGGCCGCGGGGACGGTCACGTATCCGCTCATGCCCAGGACCACCTGCGCGCCCCTCCGCTCCAACTCCGCCCTCATCCTGCGGGCCGTGGCGGCCACCACGCCGGGGATCCCCAGGTTCGAGGGCGACAGGGACCTCCGCAGCTTGGCGAGCCGGAAGGAAACCAGGGGGAACCCCGCGGCCGGCACCGCCTCCCGTTCGATCCGGTCCCCTCCGAAGAAGATCACCTCCGACCGCTCGAGCCCGCGGGCCACGAGCGCCTTGGCGACCGCCAGTGCCGGATAGACGTGCCCGGCGGTCCCGGCCGCAGCGATCACGACGTTCATCGTCCGGGGCGCTCCCGCACGACCGAGAGGAGGACCCCGACGGCGATCATCTCGACCAGCAGGGCACTGCCGCCGTAGGAGACGAACGGCAGCGGGACTCCCGTGATCGGCAGCACGCCGACGACGCCGCCGATGTTGACGAGCGCCTGCGCCACGAGCCACGTCGTGATCCCGATCGCCAGGAGTCGCCCGAACCGGTCGTGGGCCCGCAGCGCCACCACGGTGCCTGCGATCGTGAGTGCGACGAACAGGCCCGCGACGGCCAGCGAGCCCGCCAGCCCGGTCTCCTCGCCGATGATGGAGAAGACGAAGTCGGTGTGGGCGTTGGGCAGGAAGAACCAGCGGGCCCGGCTGGCGCCCAACCCGACCCCGAACAACCCTCCGGTGCCGAGCGCGACCAGGCTCTGCACCGCCTGGTACCCATTGCCGAGCGGGTCGGCTCCGAGGTCGAGGAACGCGGTGACCCGAGCCCATTGGTAGTCGGAGGAGCGCGCTGCGACGAGGGCGAGGCCTCCGGCCAATATCCCGCCGGACAGCACGAACGAGAACGGCGCCGCCGAGGCCGCCAGCACCGCGAAGGCCCCCGAAGCGATGAGGACCGTGGTCCCGAGGTCCGGTTGGAGCATCACGAGGCCCCCGACCAGCCCCACGCTGATCCCGACCGGCAGCAGGAACTGGCCGAACCGGTGGATGGTGTCTTCGTGGCGGGCCATGAGCGCGGCCAGGAAGAGCACCGTGGTCAGCTTGGCGACCTCCGACGGCTGGATGGAAACCGGGCCCACGATGATCCAGCGCGTTGATCCGTACGCCTTGGTTCCGACGAAGAGCACCGCGGCGAGCACCACGAGGTTGGCGACGAACGCCGGCAGGGCGATGCGCCGCCACCACCGCAGCGGGGTCACGGCCGCGGCCAGCATGCCGACCACTCCGATGCCCAGCCATACCAGTTGCCGCTTGAAGAAGACCAGCCCGTCGCCGCTCTCTTCGAGGCCGACCACCGACGAGGCCGAGAGGATGCCGCCCAGGCCCACCACCACCAGCAGCGCGACCGGGACGAGCAACGCGACCGTGAGCCGCACCGAGCGCCGGGCCTGGTCCTCGGCTGCGATCAATGCCGCACGGGCCGACCTCATCTCGACGACTCGGGTCGCCATCACGCCCCCTTCCGTTCGAGCACGGCCGCCTTGAAGGCATCGCCGCGTTGCGCGTACGACCGGAACTGGTCGAACGAGGCGCATCCCGGCGCGAGCAGCACCGCGTCGCCGGGCCGGGCCACCCGATCGGCGACGGCGACCGCCTCTTCGATCGAGCCGGCCGACGTCCCGTGATCGGCTGCGGCGACGATCTCCGGGCCGGCCTCTCCGATGCCCACGACGTAGCGCACGCCCCGAAGGCGGCCGAGCGAGGCGACGTCGAGGCCCTTGTTGCGCCCACCGGCGATGAGGACCACCGAGCGGTACGCCTGGATGGCCGCCGCCGCGGCATGCGGGTTCGTCGCCTTCGAGTCGTTCACCCACACGACCCCGTCCCATTCGCCGACCGTCTCCCGCCGGTGATGCTCGGGAACGAAGTCCCGGGCCGCGGCGACCACCCCGGCCGGGGTCGCCCCGAGGTGCCGGGCGACCAGCCCGGCGGCCGCCAGGTCGGCGAGGTAGGCCGGGTCGCGGCGGGCCACATGGGCGAGGTCTACGGGGAGGTCGCCGATCCACAGTCTGTCCCCCTCGGGTCCGCCCCCGGGAGCGCGCCTGATCCCGCTGACGGGCAGCACGCGGCAGGGGGCTCCGGCCACGGCCCGGGCCGCTCCCGGGTCGTCCTCGTCGAAGACGAGGAGATCCCCGGCGACCTGCCTGGCGTAGATCCGCGACTTCGCCGCCAGGTACGCGTCGAAGGTGCCGTGCCAGTCGAGGTGGTCCGGGGCGACGTTGAGCAGCACGGCCGCCGCCGGATGGAACTCGTGGACGAATCGCAGCTGGAACGACGAGACCTCGATCACCAGGACCTCGTGGTCGCTCCCCACCGCATCGCAGAGCGGGGTGCCGATGTTCCCCACCGGAGCCGCCTTGCGGCCCGAGGCCACGAGCATGGCCGCCGCCGCCTCGGTGACCGTCGTCTTCCCGTTGGTGGCCGTCACGGCTCCGTAGGGGACGGTGAGCCGCCGCGCCGCCAGCTCGACCTCGCTCCAGACAGCGATACCGGCGCCGAGCGCGTCGCGGATCGGGGGCGCATGCTCGGGAACGCCCGGGCTGACCACAGTGAGGTCGACCCCGCGCAGCAGGGCCGGATCCCATGCCCCTGCGACCGCGTCGTCCAGCCCGGAGACCGCATCGGGATGGGCGTCGTAGACGACGACGTCGTGGCCTTCTGAGGCCAGGAGCCGGAGGGCCGCCCGGCCGCTCACGGCAGCAC
>CAYXHU010000190.1:0-4774 GCA_964464675.1 uncultured Acidimicrobiia bacterium | reverse complement strand
GAGAGCTCGTGCGTACCCAGTGAGATTATTCCGCAGGTCGCGCGGTGGGCGCCGGAGCGTGTCGAGCGGGTCTGCCATGGCGGGAGCCTACCGCCGGGCCGTCGCCAATCCGCAGCGGCTCACGACCGGAACCGGTCCACGACGTTCCCGTGCGGGTCGAGCAGGAGGGCGGAGTCTCCCGAGTTGCTCCATACCGGTCCCTCGCACCAGAACAGCGCCTCGGGACGATCGGTGCCGCAACCGGAGTACACGTCGACCTCGGCCCCTTCGCCGAGCAAGAAGCCTTCCGGGAACTCGAAGCGATGGACCGACGACTCGTCGCGCAGGAGCCATCCGGTGAGCTCGACGGGGGGACCGGCGTTGGCGACGACCACCCACTCTCCGTTCGGGTTCTCGTCGTCGGGTCCTGGAGCGTCGAACCGTGCCCGGGCGATGGCGACCATGGCGTCGGTCGCCGGGCCGCAGGCGTCTGCTGCCCAGAGCCCGGATCCTGCTGCGAACGCGGCATCCTCGGCGGCGCGGTACGGAGCCGCCCCGTCGAAGTCCACCGTGAGCGCGAGCGCGGCGCCCTGTCGAATCAGGGTGAGGCCGACCGAGCCCTCGCCGGTCCACAGGTCGGCGAGCAACCTGCCGTACTGGTCGCGGCCGTCTGCGAGGAGGAGGATCTCGGCGTCGTCGAGCAGGGCTGTGGCCGCAGCCCGGGCCTCCTCGCCCCAGCACTCGTCCCGCTCGGGGGCGTTGATGCCCCGGATGCGGACCTCCTGAACGGTTCCCCCGAGTTCCACCTCGAGAGAGTCGCCGTCGAGGACCGCGGTCACGCGGGCCGCGAGCGCCTGGGCAGGTAGGGGGACCGGTGCTTCGACGGCGGGAGCCTCGGGACCAGGAGGTGCAGGCTCCCGGCCTCCGGGAGTGGACGCGGGTGGGGTCGCCGTGCAGGCTGCGGTTGCTGCTGCGGCGAGCACGACGGCGATGCGGTAGAACACGCAGGCACGGTAGCGGGCGGGGGTGACACGCCTCCTCGATCGTCTCGATCTGCGAGGATCGGCAGGAGTTCAAGGCGGCGGCGCGTCCGGCCGATGCAGCGGTGATCGGAGGTCGAGGCACATGCCCTTTGCGAGGGTCAACGGCACCATGCTCTACTACCGGGAGGCCGGGGAGGGCCGGCTTGCCGTGTTCATCCACGGCTTCCCCCTCGACCACAGCGTGTGGCTCGACCAGCTCAGCGGGCTCGCCCACGTGCGGCGGTGTGTGGCCGTGGATCTGCGCGGCTTCGGGAGATCCGACCCCGTCGTGGAGTCGTCGCTGTCGATGGAGGTGTTCGCCGACGACGTCGCCGCTCTCATCGAGGCGCTCGGCTCCGACCAGGCGGACGTGGTGGGGATCTCGATGGGCGGCTACGTGGCGCTGGCGCTCTGGGAGTTGCGTCCCAACCTGGTGCGCACCCTGTCGCTCCTGGACACGCGGGCGTCCGCCGACTCGGAGGAGGCGGCGGAAGCCCGTCGGGAGCTGGTCGACCGCCTGCTCGACGAAGGCCGGGGCGGGGTCGCCGCTTCGCTCGTGTCCTCCATGCTGGGGCCGCGGCCTGCCGCGCTCGTCCGGGCCCGGGTGAGGTCGATGATCGAGGGGACCAGGTACGAGACGATGGTCGCTGCGCTGGACGGGATGCGATCGAGACCCGACCGCTCCGGGACGCTGCCCTCGATCGGCGTCCCGACCCTGGTGGCCGGTGGAGAGCACGACGGGCTCACGCCCCCCGCGGTCATCCGGGCCATGGCCGAGCAGATCCCCGGCGCGCGGACGGTGGTGGTCCGCGATGCAGGCCACTTGCCGCCGATCGAACGGCCCAGCTCGACCAACGAGGCACTGATGGAGCTGTTCGAGGGACGCAAGGTGGTCTGGTGGCGGGGTGAGTGACCCAGGTCAGGCCCTGCCCAACCGGTCCGCCTCGTCGGCGACTCGCTTCCCTTCCTCCACATCGACCCGGGTCAGCAGGTAGCCGCCCACCCCGAAGAACGCGACGACCATCAGCACCGCCGGCCGGCTGCTGTCGAAGAGGATCACCGCTCCGGCGAACACGAACGGTCCCAGGATCGCCGACGCCTTCTCCATTATCGAGAACAGCCCGAAGAACTCCCCGCTCATCGAGGTCGGCGACATGGCTGCGTACAGGCTCCGGCTGAGCGCCTGGCTGCCGCCCTGCACCATCGCCACCATCCAGGCGATGAACCAGAACTCGAGGACCGTGTCCAGGAAGAAGCCCCACACCGCGACCGCCGAGTAGACCGCCAGGGCCAGCAGGACGGTGCGTTTGGTGTCGAGAGCCCGCGCCACCCCGGAGAACAGGATCCGTCCGAAGGCGAAGGCGAACAGGGCTCCTGCCCCCTGCAGGGCCGCCAGGACGCCGAGTACCGCGAGCAAGCTGCTCTCCCGGGTCGGTTCGAGCACCTCGACGGAGGCGATCCCGACCCGGTATCCGGTGGCATCCTCGTGGACCGGACCCGCGTTCACGATGCGCAGGGTGTGGATCCCGGGCTCGCCGGCGTCCACGACCGCGGTCTCCCCGAAACGTTGCGTGCGGTTGTAGGCGTCCAACGGTTCGTCGTCCTCGTCGAGCACCGGCTCTCCGTCGATCTCGACGAGGAACCCGCCGTGATCGGGCCCGCGCGAGTAGGTGATCTCCAGCTCGCGCCCGTTGAAGACGAGCACGAGCTCGGCGCCCGGGTCGAAGGTGAACCCGTAGTCGTCCCGGGTCCCTTCCAGTTCGCCGCCTGAGGCCACCTCCCACGAGCCGGCGAGCTCGAACGCCGGGTCGGTGACCGACCACTCACCCTGGCCCACTGCGCCGTCCACGGTCTCGAAGTCCGGCCCGGGCCGTCCGACGACGTCGGCGTCCAGCGTCCGTGCCCCGAATGCCCCGACCACCGGGAGAGCCACCAGGTTGAAGACCACGAATGCGAGGACGACGGGGCGTCCTCCGGGCTCGCCGTGGCCCGGGATGCGGCCGAACAGCAGCGTGAAGGGGATCCCCACGAACTGCACCAGGAGCAGCGCCAGGATGAGTTCGGTTGCGGCGAATCCGAGTTCGGCGCCGTAGATGGCTGCCACCCCGATGATCGTGCCGATCCCGTCGTTGTAGATGAAGAACGACACGAGGTACTTGAGGAGCTCGCGGTAGCGGCGCAGGTGCCGGAAGGTCTGTCCGAGGCGGGCGAACGAGGCGCGCACCGTGCCGCCGGTCGCGGGGCCGGTAGCGGCCGGCGGCTCGGGGACCCGGCGCAGCACCGGGATCGTGAACACCGCCCACCAGACTGCGACGGTGAGGAACGAGAGCCTCGAACCGGGGATCTCGCCAAGGAACAGGATCATCGCCGCGTTGATCGCCAGGAGCAGCCCACCGCCGGTGTATCCGAGGGCATAGCCGAGAGAGGAGACCCGATCCCGGTCCTCGGGCCTGGCCACGTGGGGCAGGAGGGCGTCGTAGAACACGTTGGCGGCACCAAACCCGATCCGGCCGAGCACGAAGAAGAGCGAGGCCAACAGCCAGTCTCCGGAGCCGACCAGCACGAGGAGCCCGGTGGACACCACGCCGAGGCCGGCGAAGACGGCCAGCAGCGGCTTCTTGCCCCGGCGCAGGTCGGAGATCGTCCCGAGGATCGGAGACACGATGGCTACGACGAACAGGCCGATGCTGAGCCCGGCGGTCCAGTAGGCGGTGGCCACTGCGGGCGAAGCCAGGGTCTCGCCGGCGACCCTGCTGTAGTAGACGGGGAGCACCGCGGCGAGGATCGTGGTGGCGAAGGCCGAGTTGCCCCAGTCGTACAGGGCCCAGGCACGGATACGCCTGCGGTACTCGTCGGTGCCGATGCCTTCGTACCCGGCGACGTGCACCTCGCCACTCCCCGGTCGGCTGGGGCGAGGCTAGCGCCCCGTCCAGAAGCCTTTGGCGGGTTCACGCCGGCCGGATGACGCCCCCGACTCGGCCTGAACCTCGCCAAAGTTCCCGGACAGAGCACCAGCGCGAGGGCCGGCCCCAGGGATCGGGCCTCGCGCTCAAGCCGGAGCCCCCGGCGGGCCGATGTACCAACCCATGGACGGCACGCGTCGCGAGCGTGGTTTCACGCTCATCGAGCTCATGGTGGTGGTGATGATCATCGCCGTCCTCGTCGCGATCGCCATCCCGTCGTTCCTCGGATTCCGGAACGCGGCACGCGACCGGGCGGCGACGGCCACGCTGCGAACCGCCGAACTGGCGGGGCGCCACGCCGTGCTGGACCTCCAGGCGTTCCCGACCACGGGCGAGTTCCTCGCCCACCTCCCGTCGGTCGAGCCCGGGATCACCTGGCTCGACCACGACGTGTCCTCGACGGGCCCCAACGAGGTGAGCGTGGCGACGGCGGTCGGGGCTCGGGAGTTCGCGGTGGCCGCCCGCTCCGAGAGTGGCTCGTGCTTCTACGCCAGGCTCGTCGTGGACACCCAGACCGTCTACCACCACCACGCCGACGCGGTTGCCACGTGCCGGGCCGACGACTTCACGGCAGGGGCAGGCGCCGGCTGGTAGCTGCGGCTCTCAAGAGGCCGCGCGGATCGGATGAGCCCAGCGAGCCGCATCCGCCGGACTCCCTGAGCCTCTAGTCCTTCGACCAGCCCATCGAGTGCCGATGATGCTTGGCGACGTCGAACTCCGCCCGGCGCAGCACTTCCTCGAGATCGCCGATCTCGAGGAAGCGCCCGTAGAACCGGAACGAGCCGCCTGCCGGGACGGTGAGCCTGCCGT
>CAYXHU010000189.1:0-4792 GCA_964464675.1 uncultured Acidimicrobiia bacterium | reverse complement strand
GCCGATCATGGAGGCCCGGCTCGACCTGGCCGTGGCCAAGGGCTGCGACGGTGTCGAGCCCGACAACGTGGACGGCTACGAGAACGCCACCGGCTTCCCGCTCACGGCCGCCGATCAAGCCTCCTACAACACCTGGCTGGCCGGCGCGGCTCATGAGCGCGGTCTGTCGGTCGGGCTCAAGAACGACCTCGCTCAGGTGTCCGAACTCGAACCCCATTTCGATTGGGCGCTCAACGAGCAGTGCTTCGAGTTCGACGAGTGCGAGGAGCTGCTGCCGTTCATCGACGAAGGGAAGGCGGTCTTCGGCGTCGAGTACCACCTGGCCCCTCCCGACTTCTGCCCGGAGGCGAGGGCGATGGGATTCTCCTGGCTCAGGAAGCACATCTCCCTCGGTCCCTGGGCCCGGCCTTGCTGACCACGAGTCTGGGCGAGTGCAGCCAATCCCATCCGCCGGACTCCCTGCCGAACACGGAGATCTTCGGCCGGAACAGTTGAAGAACGGCGGCGACGCCCGCTCCTCATCTGCTGAGCCTCCTACCGTTCGTCGTCGCCCTCTTCCGGCGTCCGAGCCCCGGCGATGACCGCCACGCCGACGGCGATCAGCAGGATCGGCCAGAGCCGGAAGGGCCGCAGCTCCCACACGTCGAGCGCGTCGAGGAGCGCCACGATCCCGATGAACGTGAAGACGATCCCGGCGACGAACGTCCCCGGATGTTCTCTCATCTGCGCACCTCCACTCTCCCGATGGCGACCTCCAGGTCGAGCAGCAGCTTCTCGCCGCCTCCCTCGGTGATCAGGTCGAGGTCGGCGCCGATGCCGGCGCTCTTCTCGCCGAGCACATCGACTTCTCCCATTCCGGATCTGGCGGTGACCTCGAGGGCTGCTCCTTCGGGAACGATGACGACGAGCTCGCCGATCACCACGCTGGCATCGAGCGACGTCCCCAGCTCCGAGATGTCGGCCTCACGGAGATCGACGGTCATCGTGCCCAGCGCCCACCGGTACTCGCTCTCCGGCGGTCCGACGACTCGCTCGATCTGCTCTCCGACCCCTCCGGTGATCGGGATGTCGACGAGGACGTCGATGGCGCTCGCCAGTGCCACGGCCACGGTCAGAATCACACCCAGGGCGATGATCCCCCCGTGGCGTCCGGTTCGGGCCCCGACGACGAGGACGACGCCGACCACGATCAATGCAGCAGGCAGCAGGGCCCGCCAGGGCACGTCGGCGACGTCGAGGGCCTGCAGGAGCCATCCGATGCCGAGCAGGACCAGGATGGCGCCGACGACGATGTTGCCCAGCCCGTGCTTGCCCAGGTCGGCTCGCCTGTCGGGAGGCCGGGTGGCGGCCGGCTCCGGTTCGGGCACGACCGGCAGGTCCGGGGTCCCGGGGTCGTTCGGGCCGTTCATCGCCGTGCTCCGTACACGAAGAGGCCGACGCCCGCGGCGATGATCGCCAAGGGCCAGATCAGGCGGTCGGCGTCGGGGAACACCCAGTCGAGCAGCAGCAGGCTCCCGATCGCTATGAGGACGCTCCCGAACACGATCCGGCCGCCGGCGCGGTCGCTGCGCTGCGGCGACCGGGCCGCCGGAGGTGCCTGCGCCTCCGGGCTGTAGCCGGCCGGTTCCTCGGGGACGATGATCCAGGCCACGATGTAGGCGATGATGCCGATGCCGGCGAAGGCGAGGGCCACCCAGGCGAGCCGGACCAGCACCGGGTCCACGCCGAAGTAGTCGCCCAGGCCACCCGCGACCCCGCCGAGCATGCGGTCGGTGCGGCTTCTGTAGAGCCGCCTGCGAGTCTGTTGTGCCGGGTCGGTCATCGCTCTACCTCCCGGGCACGGTTCATACCGAACATGTCTCGTGCTCCATGTCTTCGCCTTCAGCATTCCGGGCCGGCCGACCGGCCCGCCAGGGCCGTTCGTCGTCAACCTCTCACCAGCGTGCCGGAGATCCCCGCGGGCGTCATCACGCCGCCGGGTGATTCGCCGGTCCCCCCGGTGGGGGATCGCGGGTATGCCCCAGGCCGGACGTATCCTCCCGGCGGGATGTACGAGCGGACCGGCATCGGCAGGCCGATCGACCCGTCGTACCCGTCGAACCGGTACGCGGTCGCCGTCACCGTGGTCGCCGGGGCGGTGGGATCGGTGACCGCCTTCGTCCGTGGTGAGGGAGTGCTCGAATCGCTCGGCTGGGGGGTCGTCACCGGCGGCGCCGCATTCCTCGCCTGGGCGATCGGCAGGGAGGTCGATCCGGACCGGGCGTCCACCGCGGCGCTGGCTGCTCCGCTCGCCGCAGCGGCCGTGGCAGCGGGGCGTCCTTCGCTGTGGTCGGCTGCGGCGGTGCTGCTCGCGGCGCGGGTCCTGGTCCGCTCCACCGGGATCGCCCCTCGGCCTGCGGACCTCGTCGTCTTGGCGGCCGTCGCAGGGGCCGCTGCGGCTACGTCGGAGGCGGGTGTTCCGGTCGGCATGCTGGCCGGGGCCGCGCTCGTCGCGGATCGGATGCTGCCGAGGAGTGCCCCGTCCACGGTCGCCGCGGCCGGGTTCGCCGCTCTGGGCGTGGCCGCCGTCGCCGGCGCCGTGCAGGGCTCGCTCGTCCCGGATCCCGTCTCGTTCACGGCGGGTCAGGTGGCGGTCGTCGCCCTTGCCGCCGCGGGGTGTCTCGCCGTGCTCCTGCCGTCGCGACCCAACTCGGTGGGGGACGCGACCGGAGAGCCGCTGCTCGGCACACGGCTGCGGGCGGCTCGGATCGTGACGGCGGCCGCCGTCGTGACAGCGGCCGCCTGGGCGGGCGGGCCCGGCGTCGCCGCGCTGGCTCCCGCCGGGGCCGCCCTCCTGGGCGTGGTCGTCCCCCGGCCTCGCCGGGGGGATCCGGTTACTTGACCGCGAAGGCGATCTTGCAGGTGGCGTTGTAGGAGACGACGTCCCCGTCGTCCACCCTCGCCGTGAACGACACGACCTCGACGCCGCTGATCCCGCTGAGCGACTCCGAGGACTTCCGTACCGCCTCCTTGACGGCTTCCTCCCACGAGTTCGGGGAGACCCCGATCACCTCGATGATCTTGACGGCGCCGTGCTCGATGTGTGCCATGGTCTTCCTCCTCGATCGACCGGCACGGAACCTAGTCGGCGTCAGCCGACCCCGTCGGGACGGAACAGCCGGTCGTGGTCGCGGATCGCGAAACGGTCGGTCATGCCCGAGACGTAGTCGATCACCTGCGTGCCGATGTCCGCCTCCGCGTGCCGGTACGACTCCGGGATCTCGTCGGGCTTCTCCAGATAGTGGTCGACGAGGTCGCGGATGATGCCGATGGCCCAGCTTCGCTGGTGCTCGGATCCGGGCCGCAGGTAGACCCGTTCGAACATGAAGTCGCGCAGTTCGTGCATCACGGCCAGGGTGCCCGGATCCATGCCGATCCTCCCGGTGCGCAGCGACTCGTCGACGACGGCCCGGATCATCGTCCCGATCCAATCGCTCCCGGGTTCCCCGAACGCGCCGAGGGCGGCGGCCGGGATCTCGTCACGGGTGAGGACACCTGCTCGCAGCGCGTCGAGTGCGTCGTGGGTGAGATAGGCGATCCGGTCGGCGAAGCGACACAGGTACCCCTCGGGCGTCTCCGGGGGCGGCTCGATCTTCCAGCTGTGGGCCCGGATGCCGTCCACCACCTCCCACGAGAGGTTGAGCGGTTCCAGCACCTGGAGCACCCGGACGCTCTGCGTCGAATGGAGCCACTCGCCTTCGACATAGGGGCTCAGCGCGTCTTCGCCGGTGTGGCCGAAGGGGGAGTGCCCGACGTCGTGGCCCAGGCAGATCGCCTCGGTGAGCGCCTCGTTGAGGGACAGGTACCTGGCGAGGGCCCGGCCGATCTGGGTGACCTGGAGCGTGTGGGTGAGCCTCGTGACGAAGTGATCGCCCTCGGGATTGATGAACACCTGGGTCTTGTGCTTGAGCCTCCGGAACGCCTTCGAGTGCAGGATCCGGTCTCGGTCGCGCTCGAAGGCGGTGCGGAACTCGTCGGGGTCTTCGGGACGGTCGCGGCCTCTGGACCCGGTGGACCTGGTTGCAGCGGGGGCGAGGATTTGCTGCTCGAAGCGCTCGGCGTCGGACCGGTCGAACCGCCGGAAGCTCACACGATCCGCTCGCGGATGCGGGCGCTCACGAAGTCGAGGGTGGAGACCACGACTGCGATGGCCAGCATCTGCAGCGAGGCGTCGCGGTACTGGAGCAGGTTCATGTTCTGCTGCAGCACGAAGCCGATGCCGCCGCCTCCCGCGAAGCCGATGATCGTGGACATGCGCACGTTGATGTCCCAGCGGTACAGCGTGAAGGCGATGTAGGGCGGGACGATCTGGGGCACCACCGCGTACACCACGTTCTGCAGCCTGGTGGCGCCGGTGGCGGTCACCGCCTCGACCGGCCCGGGGAGGATGCTCTCCACCTGCTCGGAGTAGAGCTTGGCGAGAGCGGCCACGGTGTGCAGGGCCAGGGCCAGCGAACCGGCGAACGGGCCGATGCCGACCCACACGACGAAGACGATCGCCATCACGAGCGGCTCCACCGAGCGGATCCCGTTGAAGATGCTCCGCGAGGCGTAGTAGGTGGCGAGCCCGGACGGCAGGGCGTCGAGGCGGCGGGTGGCCCATGCCAGGAGGGTCCCGAACAGCGCGCCGACGAGCCCGGCGGCGACGAGGCTTCCATCGTTGATCGCGGCGGCGACGAGGCGGTCGAAGGCGTTCCCGAGGATGAGGCCGGCCGCGCCCCCGACGACGATCCCGACGAGGCCGAAGAAGAAG
>CAYXHU010000188.1:0-4796 GCA_964464675.1 uncultured Acidimicrobiia bacterium | reverse complement strand
GGCTTGTCGGGAAAGATGTTGATCCACACCTTCCCGCCGCGGCGGATGTGGCGGGTCATGGCCACACGGGCCGATTCGATCTGACGGGCGGTGATCCAGCCCGGTTCGGTCGCCTGCAAGCCGTATTCACCGAAGGTGACCCGGGTGCCGCCCTTGGCGGCGCCCTGCATGCGGCCCCGATGCTGCTTGCGCCAGCGAACGCGCTTCGGCATCAGCATGGGCTAGCCCTCCTCGTCCTTCTTCTTGGTGCGCCGGCGCTTCGGCTTGGGCGCCTCCTCGGAGGTCTCCTCGCTGACGGCGGTTTCGGCGGCTTCCGCAGCCTCCGCCGGTGGCTCGGCCTGCACCTCTGCAGGTGCCTCGGCCTCGACCTGCGCCTCTGCGGGTGCCTCGGCCTGCGCCTCTGCGGGTGCCTCGGCCTCCGGGACGGCCGTCTCTCCGGACGCTTCCGACGGTGCGGCGATTTCGGCCTCGGCGGCGACTTCCGCCTTGGCGGCGACTTCCGCCTTGGCGGCGACTTCCGCCTCGACCGCTACCTCGGCGGGAGCCTCGACGGGCTCGCCGTGCGCTTCCTCCTCGGCCCTGAACGTCTCGTCGGCTTCCTGGCGCGCCTCCTGGAACTCGGTACGCGCCTTGGCCGGATCGAGCTTCCTGCCGCCGCCGGCCTCGATGAGCCGCTTGCCGCCTTCGCGCTTGGCAGCGCCACCTTCGACGACCCGACGCCCTCCTCCGGCCTCGATGAGCCCGCGCGGCTTGTCGCCCGCCGCGGCTTCGGCGCGCGCCTTGGCAGGTGCCCGCCGGCTCGAGGGACCGCCGGTGGCCAGCGCTGCCTCGGCGGCGATCTTCTCTCGGGTCGCCGACAGCGACGGAACCACGTCGCCCTTGTAGACCCAGACCTTCACGCCGATGGCGCCGACCGTAGTCGAGGCGGTCGCCGCCCCGTAGTCCACGTCGGCACGCAGCGTGTGGAGCGGGACGCGGCCCTCGCGGTACCACTCGCGGCGGCCCATGTCCGCTCCGCCCAGGCGGCCCGACGTCTGGACGCGCACGCCCTGTGCCCCCGACTTCATCGCCGTGGTCACGGCCCGCTTCATGGCGCGCCGGAACGACACCCGGCCTTCCAGCTGGTCGGCGATGCTCCGGGCCAGCAGTTGCGCGTCGGTGTCGGGATCCTGGACTTCGATGACGTTCACCTTGATGATCCGGTCGGTCAGCTTCTCCAGCATCTGGCGAAGCCGCTCCACCTCGGACCCGCCCCGGCCGATCACCACTCCCGGACGGGCGGTGTGGATGTCGATCTGGACCTTCTTGTCGCCGATCCGCTCGATCTCCACGCGCGACACGGCGCCTCGGGTCAGCTCCTTGGCGAGCATGTCGCGAATCTTCGCGTCCTCGATGACCTGCGCCGCATAGTCCTTGTCGCTGTACCAGCGCGACTTCCAGTCGGTGACGATGCCGAGGCGGAGGCCGTAGGGATGGACCTTCTGACCCATCAGATACCCTCCTCCTCGTCTCGCTTGTCGCCCACCACGATCGTGATGTGGCTGGTGCGCTTCAGGATCCGGGTGGCCCGGCCCCTGGCACGCGGTCGAAATCTCTTCAACGTGGGGCCTTCGTCTGCGAACGCCTCCACCACGAACAACTCGTCTGCGTCGAGGGCATGGTTGTGCGACGCGTTCGAGACCGCCGACTCGAGCACCTTGCTCACCGGCTCGCAAGCGCGGCGGCCGGCAAAGTCGAGCCGGGAGCGAGCCTCGGTCACGGGGAGACCCCGGACCAGGTCGAGCACCAGGCGCACCTTGTACGGCGACTGCCGGACGTATTTGGCGCGGGCATGAACCTTCATCGCTTCCTCGCCGCCTTTGCCCCGGCGTGCCCCCGGAACGTACGAGTCGGGGCGAACTCACCGAGCTTGTGCCCCACCATGGCCTCCGTGACGTAGACGGGCACGTGCTTGCGGCCGTCGTGGACGGCCACGGTGTGCCCCACCATCTCCGGGATGATCGTCGATCGCCGACTCCACGTGCGGATGACCCGCTTGTCGCCGGAGCGGTTGGCGCGCTCGATCTTCTCGAGGAGATGGCCGTCGACGAACGGGCCCTTCTTCAGGCTGCGTGCCATCGGCTACCGCCTCCCCTTCTTGGACCTGCGCCGCACGATCAGGCGGTCGCTGTCCTTGTGCTTCTTGCGGGTACGCCCCTCCGGCTTACCCCACGGGCTCACCGGGTGACGGCCACCCGACGACTTGCCCTCGCCGCCGCCCAGCGGGTGGTCCACCGGGTTCATGGCCACGCCCCGTGTCTGCGGGCGAATGCCGCGCCAGCGATTGCGCCCCGCCTTGCCGCCCTTCACCAGCTCGGCCTCGGGGTTGCCCACCTGGCCGATCGTGGCGCGGCAGTCGAGGGGCACGTTGCGCATCTCGCCGGATGGGAGCCGCAGCAGTGCCAGGTCGCCCTCCTTGGCGACGAGCTGGATCGCCGCGCCGGCCGACCGGCCCATCTTTGCGCCGCCCCCCGGGCGGAGCTCCACGGCGTGCACCACGGTGCCGGCCGGGATGTTGCGCATCGGCAGCGCGTTGCCCGGACGGATGTCGGCCCGGGAGCCCGACTCGAGGACGTCGCCCACCTTGACGCCGATCGGGGCGAGGATGTAGCGCTTCTCACCGTCGTGGTAGTTCAGCAACGCTATGCGAGCGTTCCGGTTCGGGTCGTACTCGATCGACGCCACCGAGGCCGGGACCCCATCCTTGGTCCGCCGGAAGTCGACGATGCGGTAGCGCCGCTTGTGGCCGCCGCCGCGGTGACGCGCGGTGCGGTGGCCGTGCGCGTTGCGTCCTCCGGTGCCCGTCTGATGGTCGAGCAGCGACTTCTCCGGCTGCGACCGGGTGATCTCCGCGTAGTCGCTGACCGTGCGGAACCGCCGGCCCGGCGACGTCGGCTTGTACTTCTTCACACCCATGTCACACCCCGAAGATGTCGATCGATTCGCCCTCGGCGAGGGTCACCAGTGCCCGTTTCGTGTCGGCCCGCCGGCCGATGATCCACCCGGCGCGCTTGTGCTTGCCCTTCCGGTTGATCGTGTTCACCGACACCACCCGCACGCCGAAGATCTTCTCGACGGCCTGCTTCACCTCGGTCTTGTTGGTGCGCGGGTCGACGCGGAAGGTGTACGTGTTGTGATCCTCGATGAGGTCGTAGGACTTCTCCGAGACGATGGGCTCGATGATCACGTCACGGGGGTCCTTCACGACGCACCTCCTTCGGTGTCCTCGCGCACGAAGTCGTCGGACGACGGGTCGTAGCCGCCGCGACCGGCCAGTGCGCCGACCGTGTCCGCCGTGAACACCACGGTCTCGGACCACAGCACGTCGTACGCGGTGATCTGGTCCGGGGTCGTCACCATCACCTGCGGGAGGTTCCGGAGCGACCGGAGCGCCACCTGCTCGAAACGACCGATCACGAACAGTGCCTTGCCGGCGACCCCCATCCCCTTCAGCAGGGCGACCGCGTCCTTGGTCCGCGGCACGTCCCACTCGAAGTGCTCGACGACCTTCACCTGCGACTCGGCGGCCCGGGCGGAGAGTGCGCTGCGCACCGCCAGCCGCTTCATCTTCTTCGGCGTCCGCTGCGAGTAGCTGCGGGGCTTGGGGCCGAACGCCACTCCTCCGCCGCGCCACTGCGGCGACCTGATCGAGCCCTGCCGGGCCCGTCCGAGACCCTTCTGGCGCCACGGCTTGCGGCCGCCGCCCCGAACCTCGGAGCGGGTCTTCGTGCTCGCCGACCCGGCCCGTGCCGCGGCGAGCTGCGCGGTGACCACCTGGTGCATCACCGCGACGTTGGGCTCGATCCCGAAGACCTCCGGATCGAGGGCCACTTCGCCGCGTTCGTCGCCGGCGGAGCCGTACACCTTCGCCATGAGCCGCTCAGTCACCGTGCTTCACCGCCTCTCGAACGAGGACCACCGAACCGGTGCTCCCGGGAACGGCGCCCTTGAGGAGGAGCAGGTTGCGCTCGGCGTCCACTTCGACGATCTCCAGGTTCATCGCGGTGCGCCGCTCGCCGCCCATGCGCCCGGCCATCGCCATTCCCTTGAATACCCGCGACGGTGTCGCACACGCGCCGATCGACCCCGGAGCGCGATGGATGCGGTGGGCGCCGTGACTGGCGCCCTGACCGGAGAAGTTGTGGCGGCGCATCACCCCGGTGAACCCCTTGCCCTTGGTCACCCCGGCGACGTCGGCGCGGCCGCCCTTGGCGAGCACGTCGGCCACCGAGATCTCCTGGCCCAGGGTGAAGGCGCCCGGGTCGTCCACCCTCACTTCGACGAGGTGGCGATGGGCACCGACGCCGGCCTTGCGGTAATGCCCGGCCATCGGCTTGGTGACCCGCCGCTCCGGGAGCTCCCGGAAGGCGATCTGCACCGCGCCGTAGCCGTCGGTCTCGGGAGTCTTGATCTGGACCACCCGGCACGGCCCGGCCTTGATGACGGTCACGGGCACCGCCCGCGCCTCGTCGTCGAAGACCTGAGTCATCCCGAGCTTCTCGCCGAGGATCGCCTTCACGTCTTGATCTCCACTTCCACGCCGGCCGGCAGGTCCAACCGCATCAGCGAGTCGACCGTCTTCGGGGTCGGCTCGAGGATGTCGATGAGACGCTTGTGGATCCGCATCTCGAAGTGCTCCCGCCCGTCCTTGTGGACGTGGGGAGATCGGATCACGCAGTACCGGTGGATCTCGGTGGGCAGCGGAACCGTCCCCTTGATATTCTCCTGCGTGCGGATCACCGTCTCGGCGATCTTGC
>CAYXHU010000187.1:0-4817 GCA_964464675.1 uncultured Acidimicrobiia bacterium | reverse complement strand
TGTCGTTGGGCGGGATGATCGTCCCGAAGTACTCCCGGACGATCTCGGGGTACTCCCGCACCGCCGTGTCCATGTCGCAGAACAGGACTCCCTGCTCCTCGAGGTCCTCGCGGTTGCGGTGGTAGACGACCTCGGACTCGTACTGCGCCGTGACCCCGGCCAGGTACTTGCGCTCCGCCTCGGGGATGCCCAACTTCTCGTACGTGGCCTTGATGGACTCGGGAACCATGTCCCAGTCTTTGACCTGGCCCTCGGTGGGCTTGATGTAGTAGTAGATGTCGTCGAAGTCGATGGTCTCGAGGAGCCCGCCGCCACCCCAGGTGGGAACGGGCTTCCGCAGGAACCGCTGGTAGGCCTTGAGGCGGAACTGGAGCATCCAGTCGGCCTCCCCCTTCATGGCCGACATCTCGCGGATGATCTCCTCGTTCAGGCCCTTGCGGGGCTTGAACACGTAGTCCTCTTCGTCGGCCCAGCCGAGCGCGTACTTGCCGAGATCCAGATCGACGGTCGTCATACCACCAGCTCCAGAGGGATTAGCACTATCGCCGTAGTGACATTCTGGCAGACCGGGCGGCCTACCGGGAGGCCACGGTAGCGAAGAATGCGGAGGGCGCCGGGAACGGTGGGGGGAGTGGGGAAGACCGACCCGTGACCGACACCCTCCGCACCACCATTACATCACGCGGCGCGAATTACCGGGCACGATTTCTTCGGCACCCGGCTCGCCGCCCGCCCTAAGCTGCCGCCCGTGCCGGTCATCGTCGTCGGAGCCGACACCCCGCTGGGACGCCCCATCGTCGCGGCATTGATGCGGCGTGATGGAGAGGTGCGCGCCTTCGTCTCGGATCCCGCCTCAGCCGCCTCCCTGAGGGACCTCGGCGTCAAGGTCGCCGTCGGGGACGTCTCCGACCCGACCCACGTCGCCGGGGCGGCGCTCAACGCGTTCTCCGCCGTCGCCGTCGCCGCCGCAGCCCGCGACGAGCGGGCCCGCGCCTTCGCCGAGGACCCCGTAACGATCCTGCGATCGTGGGCGGACGCCTTCGCCGAAGCGGGAGTCCGGCGGGTCATCTTCATCGGCGACCGGCCCTCCCCGGCCGTCGTCGAGGCCCTGGAAGCTGCGGCACCGGAGACCGCCCTGGTCGAGCCCGGAGGGCGCAGCGCCGAGGCGGTCGCCGCCGAGGTCGTCGAGCTCGACGACGCATCGTCGCTGCCGAGATGACCCCGGCGCTCCCACCGTAGAATGGTGGCCACCACGTTCCCGAGGAGTTGGGTGGCGAAGCAGGACGACGTCGTACGGGTGCAGGGCACGGTCGTGGAGACCCTGCCCAACGCCATGTTCAAGGTCGAGATCGAAGGCGGTCTCGAAGTGCTGGCGCGCGCCTCGGGCAAGATGCGCCGCGGCCGATACATCCGCATCCTCCCCGGAGACCGGGTCGACATCGACCTCTCGGTCTACGACCCGTCGCGGGGACGGATCGTGTGGCGCTACAAGAACTAGTCCGCCGTCATCCCCGGTAGCCACTCGGCGAGCAAGAACCGCCGACGTCTCGTCACCGCCTCCGACCACAGGTCCACGGGCACAGAATCCGCCGACGAGAGGACCCGGGACGGCGCGGCGGCCACCTCGACAGGCCCGCCGCCCGACAGGTCGCAGACTTCGCGAGCCCGGGACGACAGGTCGTGGGTGCCGATCTCGATGGCACGCCGCACGATCTCCGACTTGGGCAGCCCGAGGAGCGGCCGCAGAACGGGCAGCGGCGACGCCTGCGAGAGTGCCGCGAGATGGGCCAGCGTCTGCGACGAGACCTGACCCAACGACTCGCCCGTCACGAGCGCGGCGATGCGCTCCTCTGCTGCGATCGACGCGGCAGCCCGCATCATCAGGACCTTGAGGGCGACCTGGCGAAGCTTGGGCCCTACCTCGGAGACGAGGACATCGACGGCGGGGCGCAGATCGACGAGGTGGGCGACGGGCATCGACCCCGCTCCCCACTCGCTCCAGAGCCGGTAGGCGACGGCGAGCGCGTGGTCGCCCTGAGCGCACTCGAGCACGAAGTGAACCATGTCGACCGGGCATCCGCGCGACATCATCATCCACGCGGCCACCGGCGAGTCGATCCCTCCTGAGAGGAGCACGAGCGCCCCGTCCTGGGTCCCGAGGGGAAGACCCCCGGCGCCGGGCACCGTGTCGGCCACGTAGGCGGCTTCGTCTCCCTCGATACGGACCTCGACGGTGACCTCGGGCGCCGTCAGATCCACGCTCCCGCCGCAGGCGCGCAACAGGTCGCCGACCCGCACCGCCAGGTCGTGGGATCTCCACGGATGGGGACCGCGCCTCCTGGGACGCACCGCGAACGAGCGGCCGGCAACGGCCGGAGCCGCGAGGGCGGCAACCCCCTCGGCCAACTCGTCGACGTCCTCGAACGGCACGGGCACCATCCGCTGCACGGCGGCGATCCCGAAGGTGCGGCTGGCCGCGCCGATCGGATCGGGCGCCGGGCTCGCGAACCGCACCCTGTGCCCAGGCCAACGTCGCACGGTCGCACCTGGGCCGAGGCCGGCCCGCAGGTTGTCGAAGAGCACGCGCAGCATCGCCGCCCTGGTCCTCCGGGACTTCAGGAAGATGTCGGAGGACAGCACCCCGACGAGGAACTCGTCCTGCTCGGCCACGGGGCAACCTTAGGTACCGCGGTCCGGCTCACACCTCGCGGAACAGGTACGGCCGGATCACGTCGATGCGATCCTCGAATCCCTCCGGATGGAGGTACCACAGCGTCGCGGCGACCGAGGACAGGAGAGCGTTGCCGTCCTGGGGGGTGAAGCAGAACCCCACCAGCTCGTTGCCGTTGCGAACCGCCAGCGTCTCGGTGGGTACGACGGTCTGGCTCAGGATCCTCCCGAAGTAGCCGTGGTCCCGACCGAACGAGAAGACCACGTTCGCCGAGCGCTTCCGGGTCAAGGCGATGCGCGTGTTGGCCGCCAGGCGCTCGATGGCCTCGTCGACGGTGATCTCGTGGTCGAGGGTCAGTGAGAAGTGGATGGCATGCATGTACTGGGTGTTGAGCACCACGGCGGAAGACCAGAGCGGCAGGTCGTAACCCAGGGTCTCGAACAGGTGGTGGGCGTCCCGCGCGTGGTGGGTCCCGAACCGCTCGTCGGAATGCCGGCCCACGGTGGGACTCGGGGCGAAGGAGTCGTCCTGGCTGATGTCGTTGGCGCGCCGCATGCACAGGAAACGGCCGTCCACCAGATGAGACGTGCCGTCCTCGCCGAAGGAGAGCGTCTTCACCAGCACGGAGATGTTGTGGGTGTTGCAGGACACCACGTGCAGGAACCGGTCCTCGCCGCGCACCAGCGCCTCGTCGTTGATGCCCCTGGCGTACATCTTGCCGAAGCCGAACTCGGAGCCCTGGGCGAGGAAGCCGAGCGGACCATCGGCATCCAGGTATACCTCAGCCTTGTTGCGGAGCCCGGCAGGCGTGCAGTCGATCACGACCGTTGCCTGTTCGACGGCCCGGCGCGACTCGAGAGAGGGCTCGAACCCCATACCCTCGAACGACGCCCTTCGGTCGTAGTCGACGGCCAGGACCGCACCGCGCCGCTCCAGGTCGCGCACCTTGGCCCGCTCCTCGATCGCCGGGGTCCGCTTGTGGAATGTGACCTCGTCGATACCGAACGCCTCACGATCGTCGGCGAGGAGCCCGATGAGCGGTTCGCCGATCGTCCCGGTGCCCACCACGTGCACGATGCTTGCCATGTCGCCTCCGTTCGCCTCGCCCAATCGTACGTGGCGCGGGCCGGGGAGAGCCCACTCCACCGCACCGGTGGGCGCTCCCCGGCCCAAGGCCGATCACAGGATGCCGTAGTAGTGCACCGGGTCTTCGGCGACGACCCTTCGGCCGTCGTTGTCCCATCCGACCGCCTGGACCAGCGATACGTACTGCCCCGGCTCGGCAGTCACGGTCGCGGTGCACCGCAGGGTCTCTCCGGGATCCAGGACTCCGCCTCCCCATCCACACGAGATCCGGGACTGCGGAACGAAGGGGTCACGGATCTCGACGGCGTTCACGAACGTGTTCCCGCCGTTGTGAATGAAGTACGTGAACCGCACCGACCGGCCGACCTCGATGGCCGGGCCCATCGGGGCGTCGGCGTCTTCCCCTTCGACGGACACTTCGATCGTGAGGTCGTGGATCCGGGGCTCCTGCCGAGTGTGCCAGTAGGTGCGATCTCGGTCGGTGAGTTCGGTCGTTGCCGCCCACGCCTCGACGACCGCCCCGGAGGCGATGTCGTCGAGCCAGGTCTCAATCTGCGCCTCGCAGGTCATCACCGCTCCGGCGTCGAGCTCGGTGGCGGGACACGAGATCGGTCCGAGGTAGTCGTCGGTCACCAGGATGTCCGTCAGAGGCCCGGCGCCCATGTTGGTGACGACGTAGCTGAGCGTGATCGGCTCGCCGGGCGTCTTCAGCCTGGGCCCGGGCGGGGTGTCGCCGTCGAAACCTTCCACGTACGTCTCCAGGTCGACCCGCGGGTTCGGATCGACGCCTGTGAAGTGATACAAGGCCTCGTCGGTGAACTCGACTCCGCCGGTGTCCCACGCCGCGGCGCTCACCCCGGAAGCGAAAGCCCCGGCATCGACGGTCTGCTCGTGCACGCACGTCACCGTCTGTCCGGCGGGAAGGGAGCGTGTCGGGCAGGTGATGCGGCCGTGGGCATCGTCCCAGAGGTACAGGGCCCAGAGGTCGCTGCCGCCGGTGTTCGAGGCGACGTATTCGAGGCTGACCACATCGCCGATGATCAGTGCCGGGCCGGAAGGC
>CAYXHU010000186.1:0-4827 GCA_964464675.1 uncultured Acidimicrobiia bacterium | reverse complement strand
GATATCGGCCTCAAGGCCGTGTGAGTCAACCCATTTCCGCGCCGCCTCCACCTTGGGCAGCACCTCCGGGATGAACGACTGGCCGCCAAACCCGGGATGCACCGACATCACCAGCAGCCAATCGCACAGTTCCACGAACGGCTCGACCGCCTGAAACGGCGTCGGCGGGTTGATCACCAGGCCGAAATCGAGCCCGAGCTCACGGGCTCGCTCCGCCACGGGCACCGGATCCGGGTGGACCTCGATGTGCACGGTGACCAGTTCCGCGCCGGCCCCTCGGAGCGGGGCGAACAGGGAGACCGGGTTCGTGACCATGAGGTGGCAGTCGAAGTACAGCCCGGTGACCGGCCGGAGGGATTCCACGATCGGCATCCCGAAAGACAGATTGGGCACGAAATGCCCGTCCATGACGTCGATGTGCAGGAAGTCGACGTGGTCCTCGACCCGCTTCACCTCCTCGGCGAGCCGGGAGAAGTCGGCGGCGAGCAGGGAGGGTCCGATGCGGGCTGGCTTCGCCACGGCCGGGAGTGTATCGCGCCGACGCGCCGCTCTCTAGGCTTCGCGGACCCGACGCGGAGGCACCACCCATGGAGCAGTACCGAGTGGCACCGGGCACGACCGTGCGGCTCTCCGACCACGACCCACGCGACACGGGAACCTTCGACGGCGGCAAGCAAGCCGGGAAGGAACGGCTCGAAGACCTCAACAGGCGTCTCGAGGTGCTGCAGGAGCTGCTGTACGCCGAAGGGCGCCGCAGGGTGCTCGTCGTCCTCCAGGCGATGGACACCGGAGGCAAGGACGGCGTCATCCGCCACGTCTTCGAAGGCGTCAACCCCCAAGGCGTGAAGGTCGCCTCGTTCAAGAAGCCGACCTCGCTCGAGCTCGCCCACGACTACCTGTGGAGAGTCCACCCGAGGGTCCCGGGGGACGGCGAGATCGTCATCTTCAACCGCAGCCACTACGAGGACGTGCTGGTCGTTCGGGTGCACTCGCTCGTCTCCGCGGAGGTCTGGCAGCGCCGTTTCGAGCACATCAACGAGTTCGAGCGGCTGCTGGCCGAAGAGGGCACCACGATCCGCAAGTTCTTCCTGCACATATCGAAGGAGGAGCAGGCCGAACGTCTCACGGCACGCCTGGACGACCCGGAGAAGCACTGGAAGTTCTCCCTCGGCGACCTCGACGAGCGAGCGCTCTGGGACGACTACACGGCCGCCTACGAGGACGTGTTGAGCCGAACCAGCACGCCGTGGGCTCCGTGGTACATCGTCCCGGCCGACCGCAAGTGGTACCGGAACCTCGTGGTGGGCACCGCCCTCGTAGAGACCCTGGAGGGGCTCGAGATGTCCTTCCCTCCCCCCGACGACGACCTCAGCGGAGTCGTGGTCACGTGATCATGGGCGGCCGAAGCGCAGCGGACGCCCCTGCCTCCCCCTGACCCAGTCCGCGCCGCGCATGCGCCGCTTCCCTTCCGGCTGGACCTCGGTGAACTCGACCGCTCCGTCGCGCGTCCCGACGACGAGACCCTCCGTGTCACGCGCCGCGACTCCCGGCTCCGGTCGGGGGTCGGCGGGCCGGGCGCCCCACAGCTTGAGCCGGCGGCCGTCCACGACACCCCACGCCCCGGGCCACGGATCGAACGCCCGGACGGCTCGCAGCACCGCGTCGGTGGTGTGGCGCGCCGGGTCGACGAACGCCTCCTCGACGGCCACGCGGGCCGCCGCAGTCGCCGCTTCGCCGTCCTGCGGAACGGGCTCGATCTCCCCTGCCACGTAGCGGGGCACGGCCTCGGAGACCAGCCCCGCTCCGACCGCCGCCAACCGGGCGGTGAGCACGCCCGCAGTTGCCTCCCCGACCGGCGTCTGCCGCTCGACCAGCACCGGTCCGGTGTCGAGGCCCTCGTCCATCACCATCAGCGACACCCCGGTCGTCTCGTCCCCGGCCAGGATCGCCCGCACCACCGGGCTGGCGCCCCGCCAGCGCGGCAGCAGCGAGAAGTGCACGTTGACGAAACCCCGCCGCGGCACCGCCAGCAGGCCCCGGGGGATGAGACCCCGGTAGGCGGTGACGACCGCCACGTCGGGAGCGAGTCGGCGCATCTCCTCCGCGACCTCGGCGGCCCGCACCGGCCGCTCCACCCGCATCCCCCACGACTCGGCCGCCTGGGCGACCTGCGACGGTACGGGGCGGCCGGAGCGGCTCCGCGGCGCGTCCGGCACGGTCACCACGAGGGCCACCTCCGCCACGGTGGCCAGGGCGGCGAGCGACGGCACGGCGTGAGACGGCGAGCCGAAGAACACCGCCCTCATTCGTGTCCCCGGAGCCCGAGGGCCTCCTCCCGGATCGTCTTGAGCGCCTGCTTGCGAGCGCGCCGCCCGAGGCGATCTATGAGCAGGAACCCTTCGATGTGATCCACTTCGTGCTGAAGCACGCGCCCCATGAGCTCTTCTCCGGCGTACTCCACCTCGTTGCCGTCGAGATCCAGCCCACGGGCCCGGGCGAAGCCGGCCCGAGTGACCTCCCAGTAGTGGCCGGGCACCGA
The DNA here is from genome assembly GCA_964464675.1 of uncultured Acidimicrobiia bacterium. Lineage (GTDB taxonomy): Bacteria > Actinomycetota > Acidimicrobiia > Spongiisociales > UBA11373 > CAYXHU01. Next base: position 2,288 of record CAYXHU010000186.1, on the reverse strand, counting down.
CAGGCAGCCCTCTTCGAACGCCCACGAACCGGACGTCTCCAGGAGCACCGGGTTGATGAGGTGGTGCGGGCCTTCCCCGATGTCGAACACGACGACCCGCAGCGACACGCCGATCTGGGGCGCGGCGAGACCGACCCCGGGCGCGTCGTACATCGTCTCCAGCATGTCGTGCACGAGGCGGCGAATGCCGTCGTCGATCTCGTCGACCGCCGTTGCCGGGATCCTCAGGACCGGGTCTCCGAAGGTTCGAATCGGGAAGATCGCCATATGCTCCTGCCATCAGACTAGAGCCCCGGCGGTCCGGTCAGAGATCGGTGGGGTCGGCATCGACCCTCACCCGGCCGCCGCGGTCCCGCAGCTCCTGGACCACCTGCCGGAGGGCGATCTTCGCCGGCCGCAGGTCGCCGGCCTGCACCAGCCACCTCGTGGTGCCGCGGTGTGACGCCGGGCCGTGCACGTCGGCACGCCCGCCGAGGGCCGCCCGCACGAGGGCGTCCGTGCCGTCGGGAGGATCCCCGACCTCCAGGACCAGCATCTCCCCTCCCGCCGGAGGGAACCCGAGCGCGGCACGCTCGGCCACGTCGGAGCGGACGAAGGCCACCGGATCGGCCCGCCGGAGCGCCTGGATGGCGGGGTGGCCGGGATCGGCGGTCTGCACGATGGCCCGCCGCCCTCCTCCCCTGCCGGCCGCCGCCGCGACACGACCCATGAGGCGGAGACCGTCTTCCGCGGCCCGGTAGGTCGGAGCCCGCAGCAGCCCGTCTGCGTCCACGATCACCCCGAGGTCCACCGGTTGCAGCGCCGGCAGGTCCCGCTCGGAGCCGACCGCGACCCGGGCGCCGGCCGCCCCGGCCGCGGCGACCATCCCGGCACCCAAGACTCCGGCCGCTTCCCGCACCACCCGGGCGACGTCGGCCCCGAGTGGCTCGAAGCGTGAGCCGCGACACGAGGTGCAGAGGCCGAGCACGGCGCCGCAGCGCGGGCAGGTCTCGTCACGGCCGGGCTGCGCCCCGCAGGACGGGCACAGCCGCAACGCTCGGCACCGAACGCATCGCAGTGCCGGTGCACGCCGGTGGGCGAACAGGAAGGCCCGTCCTCCGGAGCGAATCACGGCTCGGAGCGCCGCCCTCGTTCGCTCGGCGAGCACGCCACGCCCTCCGGGCGGGTCCTCCGTCCTGTCCACCACCTCGACCAGGCCCCATGGTCTGGCGGCGATCACCACCTCGGGCCCCCGTGCCAGCGCCTCCCCCGAGGGCACCAGACCGCACACCACCGCCTCGAATCGCTCCACCCGGGAGCGCTGCCACACGACGTCCCGGGCGTGGGTGGTCGGCGTGGCCTTGTCCTTCAGGGCGCGCCGCCCGTCCCCCACCACGAAGGCGGCCGCCAGCCCGGAGACCGGCCAGAAGGCGGCTTCTCTCGTCCCCACGACGACGTGCCCTCCCCGGGTCGCCGCCGCGACCCACGCTGCGGTCGCGGTGGCTGCGTCCACCCACGACGACGCCACCACGACGCGCTCCTCACCCAACGCCCGGCCCAAACCCGCAGCGAGACGTTCCGCCTCCACGACGGACGGCGCCACGACGAGAGCGCTCCGCCCTACCGCGAGCGCCGGAGCGGCGACCGAGGCGATCGGATCCGCCCACGGCCCCGGCCCCGACCACACCACCGCCCGGCCCCTGGTTCCCGAGGCGGCGTTGCCGCTGACCCGCGGCAACGGCGACGAGCCGCCGGGGCCAAGGGGCCGGAGGGCCTCACCCGGGCCGTTCCTCCTCGGCAGGTTCGGGGGACCGGCCTTCTGGAGCACGGTGGCCAGAGGGGCGACGTAGTGGACGGCGGCCCATCGCAGCACCTGCAGCAGACGGGGCCCGAACACCGGCAGGTCACCGGACCTCCCCAGGAGCGGCCGCAGCTCGCGACGCGGCTCCTCGCCGAGAGCCGTCACCCAGCCCCGCACCCTCCGTCCCCCCAGCGGGACGCGCACGATCGCCCCCACCTCCACGTCGACGTCGTCGGGCACGAGATAGGCGAACCCGTCGTCGACGGCGAACGTCGCCAGATCCGGGACGACCCGGGCGACGTTCAGGACGCCTCGGAGGCCCGAAGTGCCACGATCCGCTCCCACAGCCGCCCCGCCACCTCCCGCTTCGGCAGCAACTCCCAGGCTTCGAGGCTGCCGTCGGGGTGGATCAGGGTGACACGGTTCGTGTCCGTGCCGAACCCGGATCCCGGAGCCGTCACGTCGTTGGCCACCAGCAGATCCACCCGGCGCGCCTTGGAGAGGGCCC
>CAYXHU010000185.1:0-4844 GCA_964464675.1 uncultured Acidimicrobiia bacterium | reverse complement strand
CCACCGTACGGCTTGCCCTCGGGCTCCGGCTCGGTGGTCGTCGTCGTCTCCGCAGCAGTGGTAGTCGTCTCGGCCGCCGTGGTCGTGGTGGTCTCCGCCGCGGTCGTAGTGGTTTCAGCCGCCGTAGTGGTGGTGTCACCGGCATCGTCGTCACCGCATGCGGCAACGACGAGCGCGAACGCGAGGAGAAGCCCGAGCCACGTCAGGTTGCGACGTCGCCACAGATGCTTCAAGCGCTTCCTCCTTGATTGTTTGCCGGGAACTCACCCCAGGCGCGACCGGTCACCGGTCACGCCTCCAGCACGAACGCCAGAACGACGGTCGTGATGGCGAAGAGGATCGCCACCACCACGGTGAGCCGGTCCAGGTTGCGCTCGACGATCGTCGAGCCCTGCAGGCCCCCGATGGGGCCCATGCCCCCTCCGAAGGCGTCGGACAAGCCGCCGCCCCGGCCCGCGTGCAGCAGCACGAGGGCGATGAGGCCCAAGGACAGGATCACGTGGATGGAAATGACGATTCCGTCGATCAAGAACGAGTCCCTTCTACGCATACCGGCCTGCATCGCGCAGGCCGGCACCGGCCAGTATGGAACGGCCGGGGTCGATGGTCAAGTTACCGGCCGGACAGATTCTGGCAGACCCGGGAAACGGCTCACCCCTGCTTGGCCTGCTCGGCAACCGCTCGGGCCGCCGCTGCAGCCGCCTCGGGATCCCCCAGGTAGCAGTGGCGGATCGCCCCGAGATCTTCGTCGAGCTCGTACACCAGCGGGATCCCGGTCGGGATGTTCAGCCCGGGGATGTCCTCGTCCGAGATCCCGTCCAGGTGCTTGACGAGAGCTCGCAGGCTGTTCCCGTGCGCCGAGATCAGCACCCGCAAACCCTTCCGCAGGGCCGGCACGATCGCGTCGTGCCAGTAGGGCAGCATGCGGGCCACGACGTCCTTCAGGCTCTCCGTGGCCGGGATCTGGTCGGGCGTCAGCGTCCGGTACTTCGGGTCGTGCCTCGGATGGCGGGGGTCGTCCGGCGTGAGGGCCGGCGGCGGGATGTCGTACGAGCGGCGCCAGATGTGCACCTGCTCGTCACCGTGCTCGGCGGCCGTCTCCGCCTTGTTCAGGCCCTGCAAGGCCCCGTAGTGCCGCTCGTTGAGCCGCCAGTGGCGCTCCACCGGCAGCCACAGGCGATCCATGACGTCCAGGGTCTCCTGCAGGGTCAGGATCGCCCTCCGCTGCAGCGAGGTGAACGTGAGGTCGAAGTCGTACCCCTCCTCGACGAGCAGGCGCCCGGCGGCGCGGGCCTCCTCGACCCCCTGCTCGCTCAAGCCCACGTCGGTCCACCCCGTGAAGCGGTTCTCGAGGTTCCACTCGCTCTGGCCGTGCCGCAACAACACGAGCTTCGTGACCACTGGTCCTCCGCAGATCGCCGTCCCGGGCACGGTAGCGGGACGCCGGCGGTGTCAGGGAACCCGCCACTCCCCGATCGTGCCCGTCACACCCGTGTAGGGATCGAGGGTCACCCCGGTCACCTCGTCGCCCCACCAGGCGGCGCCGACCAGCTCGTGGACCATCAGTGGGAGCAGCACCAGGTTCTCCGCCAGCAGGTTCTCGGCGTCCACGAGCAGACGGTCGATCTCGGCGCGATCCATGGTGGCGCGCAGCTCGTCCACGATCGCGGCGTACCGCTCCGTGGCGGCGTCGGCGACGAGGGAGTCCACGGTCCCCCACCTGAAGAAGTTGTACCCGGCGAAGGGGAGCCCCTCGGGGTCGAACATAGCCACGAAATCGATCGCCGACGAGCGGCCGGGCCCCGCCGTGAACCGCCAGATTGCGGTATCCCAGGTGCCGTTGTCGAGGGTCCGCCCGAACAACAGCTCCGAGCCCTCCAGCTGCAGCTCGGCGCCGATCCCCGCCTGATCCAGCATCACCGCCACGTCGCCTGCGGTCGCCACCGACTCGGGCGACTCCGAGGCCGTGGTCACCACCAGCCGCGGCCCGTCCCCTGCGAAGAGGTCGACGCCGAGCTCCCCGCCGAGCTCGAACAGGGCACCCTTGGTCCTCTCGACGTCGAACGTGAACCGGGCCCACGGGTCGCTGCTGAGCCCGGGACGGTACAGCGCCAGCACGGACGACAAGGGCACTGTGTCGTTCGAGTCGGCGAGTTCCTCACGATCCACGGCATGCGCGACTGCTTCTCGGAACGCGAAGTACCTGTTCAGGCTCTCCTCGTTGCGGTTCCCCGGGCCGAACTGGAAGTTGAGGTGCAGCCACGAAGGCCCCGGAGCGGTCTTCACCACCGCGCCCTCCCGCTCCAGTTCGGCGTAGGCATCGGCCTCGATCCGTGCCTGCGGGATCAGCACCACGTCGAGCACGCGCGTCTCGAACGCCCGCAGCAGGCGCGGATCGACCCCCAGATCGCCCCGGTAGAAGCGAAACACCACCCGCTCCACCGGCTCTCTCGCGTCGGCCGAGTCGCCGCCGGTCCACCGCTCGTTCCGGATCAGCTCCAGGTACTGGCCGGGCTGATAGGACGCGAAGACGAACGGCCCGGACCCGGCCCACATCGTCTCGTTCCACGCACCGGTGAAATCGGTGCCCTCCACCTGGTGCTTCGGGACGATGACGTCGAACAGCAGCTCGACGTCCATGGACGCCTGCATCCTGAAGCGCAGCTCTCTGCCGTCGGCGACGACCGAGCCGGGGAGGATGCCCTCGTACCTGCGCCGTACGTCGCTGCGGATCGGGAGGACCGGATCGGTCGCCAGCCGGTAGGTGAACTCGAGGTCGTCGGCGGTGACGGCCACCCCGTCGGACCACTCGGCGCCCTCGACGACCCGCACGGTCACGTCGAGCGTGCCGTCCGGACGGAGGACCACCAGGCCGTTGTCCGTGGACGGGATCTGCTCGAGCAGGACCGGGACGGGGTCCATCGTCGTCCCGTCGATGCGGTACCCGCGGGCCTGCACCGCCGGGGAGACCACGTCGAGCACCGCCGTGTCCGGCCCGTCGAGCAGCGGGTTGAGCGTCCGGGGAGGCCCGGCGGTGCCGATGCCCACCACCACCGTGCCCGAGTCCTCCGGAGCCACCGGCAGCTCGGTGTCGCCCGGCACCGTCGTCGCCGGGCCGGCGTCGCCCGACGGGGCGATGCCCGGATCGGGCGCGCATCCGGCAATCAGGACGGCGGCCAGCACCAAGCCCCTCAGCAGGGCGCCTTCGAGCTTCATCTCCCCCTCACATCGGCACGCTCCCGGGCCGATGGAGGGATTCCCCTATCCGCTGAACCTCTTACGCCCAGTAGCGCACGATCGAGGCGAACGAATCGGGATCGAGCGACGCTCCCCCCACTAGGGCTCCGTCGATGTCGCGCTTGGCCATCAACCCGGCGATGTTGCCGGCGTTCACCGACCCTCCGTAGAGGATGCGCACCGACTCGGCGGCGCCGCCGCCCCACTCGGAGGCGACCCGGCCCCGCAGGAACGCGATCGCGTCCGCGGCCTGCTCGTCGCTCGCCGTGCGGCCGGTTCCGATCGCCCACACCGGCTCGTACGCCACCACGAGCCCGCCGACCGTCTCCGCGTCGAGCCCCCGCAGTCCGGCCTGCAGCTGGCCCCCGATGACGTCCTCGGTGCTCCCGGCCTCGCGTTGCTCGAGCGTCTCCCCGACCGCCAGGATCGGGGTCATCTCCGCCCCGAGCACCGCCTTGACCTTCTTGGAGATCATCGCATCGTCCTCGCCGAACACGTGCCGCCGCTCGGAGTGGCCGACCACGACGAACCGCACCCCCAGCTTGGCCAGCATCCCGGTGCTGATCTCGCCGGTGAAGGCTCCCTTCTCCTCGAAATGGCAGTTCTGGGCGCCCAACTGGATCCGCAGGTAGTCGCTCTCGATGACCGTCTGGACAGACCGCAACGCCGTGAACGGAGGGCACACCACCACGTCGACGCGCTCGTAGTCGCTCTCGTCGAGCCGGTACCCCAGCTTCTGCACCATCTGGATCGCCTCCAGATGGGTGGCATGCATCTTCCAGTTCCCGGCGATCAGATCCTTACGAGCCATGAGTCCACCTCTCCAGCGCTTCGAGGCCGGGGAGCGTCCCCGACTCCAGCAGTTCCAACCCGGCACCACCCCCGGTCGACAGGTGCGACACCGCATCCTCGAGGCCGAAGCTCCGCAGCGCCGCCACGCTGTCGCCCCCGCCGGCCACCGTGTACCCGTCGCAGGCGGCGACGGCCTCGGCCATCGCCCGCGTCCCGGCTGCGAACGCCTCCCACTCGAACACACCCATGGGCCCGTTCCAGAACAACGTGTCGCACCCCGCCACGATCCGGGCGAAGCGGTCCTGTGTCTCGGGCCCGACGTCGAGGCCCATCGTGCCCTCCGGGATGTCCGTGGCGGGCGTGATCCGGTGGGGGGCGTCCTCGGCGAAGCGCTCGGCGACCACCACGTCCACCGGGAGGCTCACCCGCCCCCCGTATTCGCCCTCGAGCACGTCGCCGACCTCGCCGAGCATCTCCTCCTCCACCCGGCTGTCGGCCACGTCGTACCCCTCGGCGGCGAGCAGCGTGAAGCACATCGCACCGCCCACCAGCATCACGTCCACCTTCGGCAGCAGCGCCCTCATCACCCCGAGCTTGTCGGACACCTTCGCGCCGCCGAGCACGACGACGTACGGACGATCCGGCTCGTGCAGGAGGCGATGGAACGCTTCGACCTCCGCGGTGAGCAGAGGCCCCGCGGCGCTGCGGATCCTTTCGGCCACACCGACCGTCGTGGCATGCGCCCGGTGCGCCGTCCCGAAGGCGTCCAGCACGAACAGGTCGGCCAGGCCGGCGAGCGCGTCCGCCAACGCCGG
>CAYXHU010000184.1:0-4857 GCA_964464675.1 uncultured Acidimicrobiia bacterium | reverse complement strand
ACCGGGGCGTCGACGCCGCCCGTCCAGGCGACGTCCGTGAGCGCGAAGGGGTCGGACACGGACGCCTCGGCGGGTCCTACCGGGTAGACACCGCGCGCCCGGCACAGGACCTCGTACCGGGCCACCAGGGGCATCCCCGGTGCGGTACGCGCCGCGGCGAACCGGGCGACGCCGAGACCATGCACCGTGTCCTCGAGGACCAGGTTGCGGATGCGCCGGCCGGCGAGGACGTCGACCTCGACCACGACTTGGTCTCCCTCGTGTACTTGGGTGGGGTAGATCCGGCGGGTGACCTCGACGCGCGGGCCTGCGAGTCGGACGAACCCGAGCCCTGCAGCGACGGCGACCGCCAGGAACAGCCCGGCGGCGAGGAGTTCGATCTCCCCGAAGCCCGCCCAGAGCAGGAGCAGGGCTGCAGAGACGCCCAGGGCGGCCCAGCCCCTGCTGGTGGGCATCAGGTACGGATCCTGGTCCCCGGCACGGGAACGCCTTCGGCGATGCCCCGCACGATGTCCGACAGTGTGGCGCCGCGCATCTGCGCCTCGGGGCGAAGGATCAGCCGGTGGGTGAGCACCGGCAGCATGATCGCCTTGACGTCGTCAGGAGTGACGTAGTGCCTTCCCTCGACTGCCGCCCTGGTCCGGGCACCGCGCTGCAGGAACAGTGTGGCGCGGGGTGAGGCTCCGAGGAGCAGATCAGGATCAGCCCGGGTGGCCTCGACCGCGTCGACCAGGTACTCCTTGACCGGTTCGGACACGTAGATGCGGCGGGTGATGTCAACCATGCGCACGACGTCGTCGGCGCTCACCACGGGCTGCAAGTCCTCGTAGGTGGACACGATCCCATGGGTGTCGAGGATCTCGAGCTCCTTGGCGCGGGACGGATAGCCCATGACGAGGCGCATCATGAATCTGTCCAGCTGGGCTTCCGGAAGCGGATACGTACCCTCGTGCTCGATCGGGTTCTGGGTGGCGATCACCATGAAGGGAGGGGGCAGGCGGCGCGTGGTGCCGTCGATGGTCACCTGTCGCTCCTCCATTGCCTCGAGGAGTGCAGCCTGGGTCTTGGGGCTGGCCCGGTTGATCTCGTCGCCGAGCACGATGTTGGTGAAGACCGGTCCCTTGCGGAACACGAACGTCCCCTGTTCGCGATCCCACACGGAGACGCCGGTGACGTCCGAGGGGAGCAGATCGGGGGTGAACTGGATCCGCTGGAACTCGCAGTGGATGGAGCGAGCCAGGGACTTGGCGAGCAGCGTCTTGCCGACTCCCGGCACGTCCTCGATGAGGACGTGGCCGTCGGACAGCAGGCTGAGCACCACGAGGTCCACGACCTCACGCTTCCCCTGGATGACACGCTCGATGTTGGACGAGACGGCCTGGAACCGTTCGGAGAACCAGGCGAGTTCGTCCTGGCCGACCGGTGGAGCTGTCACGCGGGAGCCTCCGTGTTCGGTGGTGGGATCAGTGTATCGGGAGGGTCGAGATCTACCCGCTCCCGGGGGGCCGGTCCGGGGAGACTCCCAAAGCAGATGCAAAGAGTGGCCTAATCCGCTACTATGAGTGACGATCACGGATCGAACCAGCGGAGGGAGAAGGAGTCGTGGCGTCGGAGAGCCTTCGCGAAGAACTGCTGGCGCTACCCGGGGTCGCCGAGGCCGAGGTAGACGAGCACGGCGACTCGCCGAGCGGCGTTCGGGTTCGGCTGTTGCCGGACGCCGACGCACGGGCGGTCGGGGCCGAGGTGCAGCGGGTGCTGGCAGAGCACGGAATGCGCTCCAGGCTCACCTCGGGTGACCGGGAAGGGCCGCCTTCCGGCGGGCCGGTTGCGGCTGCCGATCCCTTCGCGCCGCCTCCGATGATGGCCGCCGGCGAACCGCTGCCCGAGCCTCCAACCGCACCACCCCCGGACGCCCCGGCGGCGGTTCCGGGGGTGCGCCTCACCGCGCTCGCCGTGGAGGAGAGCGCCGGGGGCGTCACCGTGACGGTCACGTCGAGCGACGGCCGGACCGCCACGGAACGAGCCGAGTCGACCGAACAGTCGCTGTTCGAGGCCGTGGTCGCCGCGGTCGGCACGCTGGCCGACGGCCGCGCCCCGGTGCCGCTGCTGATCACGCGGGCCACCGCAGCGGGCAGCGAGGCCATGACCGTGATCCTGGAGCGCGAGGACGGGACTCGGGTCGCCGGCGCGGCGCTGACCCGCGCCTCGGCGTCCTACGCGGTTGCTCGAGCGTCGTGGGTGGCCCTCCAGGGCTGAGCCGGCCGAAGGTCAGGCGAGGTTCGCTCCGCGTGCCTCGTCGATGTGCACCACGACGTCGCCCGGAGTCGATGCAACCGGCCGGCGCAGTTCCTCGGCATGCTCCGAGACCCGCGACAACACGTCCCGAATCAGCATGCGGGTCGGATCCGGGCCTGCACCGAGGACGGCCTGGTCGTCGGCCGAGGCAGACAGCACGCTGACGCCGCGGGCTCGCAGGTCCCACAGCAGTATCTCCTGGACGATCATGTCGCCCGACAGGGCTTCGAGGGCGGCGACGATCACGGCCTCGGCCTCCCCGGTCGCCAGCACCCCCAGCAGGCTCCGGTAGCCCGTTCGCCCGAGTGGGTGGCCGGGGGTGCGGGCGTCCTGGCAGACCGCGATGAGGGCGTGCCCGTGGCGCGTCGCATACCTGCGGATCTCCTCGTGCTGCGCGAATGCGGTCGGACCCTCCTCGGGGTCCGAGGCTTCGCGCACATACCCGACGATGCGCACGCGTCGCCACCTCCTCACGGCCAGTCTGCGCCCTGGCACGGAGAGTGTCAAGTGGCTGCGGAGAGTATTCAGCGCTGAGCGGCCCGGGTACGCTGGTACGATCCCCGGCGATGGCACAGGCACTCGTGCTCAACGCCACCTACGAACCGCTCTCGGTGGTGTCGGCCAGGCGGGCGGTCGTGCTGCTGGTGCGCGACAAGGCCGAGCTCGTGGAATCGCACGATCGGCGCTGGGCGTCGGAGCGGATGACGATCCCGGTTCCTTCGGTGATCCGGCTCCGGCGCTACGTCAGGGTCCCGTACCGGCGTCGTGTTCCCCTGAACCGGCGGGCCGTCTTCGCCAGGGACGGGCACGCCTGCCAGTACTGCGGGGAGTCCGCAGAGAACATCGACCACGTGGTGCCGCGGTCACGGGGCGGCGACCACGTGTGGGAGAACGTCGTCGCCGCGTGCCGGCGGTGCAACACACGCAAGGGGGATCGCACCCCAGCCGAGGCCGGGATGCTGCTGCGCACCCAGCCGCGCGCCCCACGCGAGTACGGATGGCTGCTCGTCGGGCTGGGAGGCCCTCCCCACCCGTCGTGGCACGCCTACCTCGAGATCAGCCGTCGAGACCCCGATCCCGCCGGCGTCGTTCCTCTTCCTCACGCAGCCGCTCGCTGACGCGGGCGTCGAACCGGCGCGACTCCTCGGCTTCCTCGCGCCACTTGGTGTCCTTGGCCCGACGGCGACGCCACGACCAGACCACCAAGGGCCAGCCGGCGGCGCCGGCGACGAACGTGACGAGGAGCACCAGGTAGAGCGGGGCCTCGATGTCCCACGCGGCCCAGTTGACCGTCGCCGAATCGGTGTTCGAGAAGATGAGCACCGCGGCCGCAGCGACCAGGATCACCGGACCGGCGAGCGATGCGGCCACCTTCCAGCCGCTCCTGCGGAGCGGATCTCGTTCCTGAGGACTCACAGGTCTTCTCCCTCTGTCATGCCTTCCCACGGGTCCCTGCCGATCCAGTCGCGGGCTTCGAGCTTCGCGCCGGACGGCTCGAGAGCGAGCCGGTGGGCGAGCCGGAGGAAGAGCGGGGCAACGTCCTCCGGGGTGGGCAGGGTGGACGGGTCCTCGTCGGGCATCGCGGCGGCTCGCATCGGCGTACGGGTTCCCCCCGGGTTCACCGAATAGACCCGGCCGAGCCACTCGTCGGCGAGGACCTCGAGCCACCCTTCCAGGGCTCGCTTCGAGATCGAGTACATGCCCCACTCGCCGCGGCCGTTCCGCCCGACGGTGCTGGAGATCCCGATGACCGTCGGGGCCTCGCTGCGCTCCAGGGCCCCGACGAGGCGCTGGTGCAGGAAGTGCACCGCAGAGCAGTTGACCTCGAACACCGAGTGCCAGGCATCTTCCGGGTAGCGGTCGAGCGTGGCCTCGGGGCCCACCGGCCCGAGGGCTCCGGCGGCGTGGACGACGACGTCGAGCACGCCCCCGAGATGCGCGACGCGGGTGGCCACGGCCCGCCTGCCGGCGTCGGTGGTGAGATCGGCGGCGACGATGGAGACGCGGCCCTCGGGGACCCCGGTGGCGGTGTGCTCGAGCCCGGCTTCGCTGCGAGCCGTCGCCACCACGCGGGCACCGGCGGTGGCGTACGCCCGCACGAGGGCACGGCCGATTCCCGACGAGCCCCCGGTGACCACGATGCGGCGTCCCTCGAGCACGCCTGCAGGGTAGCGAGGAGGGCCGGGGCGGGTGCACCGGGTCTCGTGTGGGGCCTGGGGGGCTCTGGGTGGCGCGCAGTGGTTGACAAGTGGAGGAATAGGGAGCAAAGTGGAGCACTGTGGAGAACCGGAGCGGCCGTGGCGGGCCAAGCGGCGCGGAGGGGTTGAGGTACAGAGCGGCCAGGATTCGGATGTTGGTCGCGTCCAACAAGACACGCTGACGCAGAAGCTCGTGCGCAATCCCCTGAGTGATGCCCTGATCGGTCACGCGCGCGCCGCAGAGCACGTTCACGCGGATAAACGCGGCTCCGATGGCATGTGCCACCGCTAGCGCGCCGCACCCATCATTACGCAGCACATTGACACCGAGGCGCTGGCGGCGCTGGTCGCCGGGAGCTTCGCG
>CAYXHU010000183.1:0-4858 GCA_964464675.1 uncultured Acidimicrobiia bacterium | reverse complement strand
AGCGCTCCCGCTTTGAGGCCGTGGCTGGCGCTCCGGAGCTGGGCGTCGTTGGAGTCGTCCCATGCGGACACCGCTTGCCACAACTCGTCGAGTTGCTCCGGCGTACCCGTGCGGATCACCGCGATCCGGGCCCTCGCCTCGCGGACCTGCTGTCGTTCCAGTTCGTTGAGCTCGTAGGACTCCAGCTCGTCGAGCAGTTTCTCGGCACGCTCCAGGTCGCCGACCTCGACGTGGAGGAGGGAGGCGCTGTGGAGCGCCCTGTTGAGCCATGCTGCGGCACCCAGGCGGCGGACGCGGGCCAGGAACTCGTCGATCTCGGAGACGTCCAGTCGCTGGGTGTCGAACGACCTGATGACGGCGTGGTTGTTGAAGGCCCGGATGCCTTGCGCCTGGAGGTCGTGCTGATCCGCCAGCGCGATGGCGCCGGTGAGGAGGGCGATCGCCTCGAGTGGGCGCCCGCGCCCCAGCGCCGTCGCCCTCGTGATAATGCCGTCGATCACCGCGGCCGGCGGCAGGATCGCCTCGGCCTTCGCCATGATCCGGTCCCCGATCTCGATCGATGCCGCGTACTCGGCGTTGAGCATGTGAGCCCGGGCGGTCTCGAGCGCGAGGGTGACCTCCTCCACCGACGTCGGCTCGTCGATGGCTTCGTAGACCGGCCTGAGCAGCGCGATCGCCTCGTCGGCCCGGAAATAGCTCGACAGCGTGAACGCCTGCTGGGTCAGGGCGCGGTGGGAGCCGGCAGCGTCGCCCAGCTCCCCGTACAGGAGGCCCGCCTCGGCGGCCAGCTCGACCGAACGCTCCACCTGGGATGCCCACGCCGCGGCCGCTGCGGCCCGCTCCAGCAGCGGGGCCCGGTCCGCCGGATCCGCGGCCAGTTCGAGCGCCTGGCCGAGCAGCGACAGCGCAGCTTCGTGGGAGCGGAGCGCCTCCGCCCGGCCCGCCGCATCCGACAGTGCGACCCGTCCCCGCTCGAGCAGGTTCTCGCCCTCCCCGGCGGGCGCCGCCGCATGTGCGGCGAGGTAGTGCGACGCGACGGCACCGACCAGCTCCGAGTCTTCGAGGTCCTCGAAGTACCGGGCCACTTGCAGGTGCCTGGCGTAGCGGTCCGCCCTGCTGAGCCGCCCGTAGGCGACCTCCCGGATGACGCTCTGGACGAACCGGTACTGGCCCCGCTCGGGGGACCGTGGGTCGTCGTCGATCTCGAGCAGCTGCCGGCGGACCAGCCCGGCGAGCTCGCCGCGGACGGCTTCCGGGGCAGCGTGGCGGATGATGGCCAGCCCGTCGGCGGTGAACGACTGCCCGAGAACCGCGGCGTCCTGGACGAGGCCCCGCTCCGTCGCCGAGAGCCGGTCGAGCCGCGCTCCCACCACGGCCTGGAGCGACTCGGGGAGAGCCAGGTCCTCGAGCGAGCCGGCCACCCGGAGCACACCGTCCTCGTCGACCAGCTCGCCGCCGGCGAGCAGCATCCTGACGAACTCGACGGCATACATGGGGATCCCGCCCGCCCGCTCGACCAGCTTGGCCGTGGCGTCGCCGCCGATCCCGGGGACCATCCCGGTGATGAGCTCGGCCATCGACTCGTCGGTGAGCGGGGCGAGGTGCAGCGAGATCGAGTTCCGCCCGGACCCGAACCCCTGGCGGGCCTCCAGCAGCTCCGGCCGGGCCAGGGTCACGACGAAGATCGGGTGGCGCGGGGACCGCTCCACGAGCTCGGTGACGAAGTCGAGCAGGCCGGCGTCGGCCCAGTGCATGTCCTCGAAGACGAGGACGGTCGTCCCGAGCGCCGAGATGTGGTGGAAGAAGGTCCGGAAGGCGGCGAACAGCTCCTCGCGGTCGCCGGTCGGGGCCGATTCCAGGCCGAGGAGGGCGGCGAGGCGGGGTTCGAGCCAGCGCCGGTCGTCCTGGGAGGTCACGTATTCGGCGACGGCGGTCCGCAGCTTCATGCGGCTCTTGTCGGGGTCGTCGGTGTCGGAGATCCCGGCCCTGCTCCGCACCATCTCGACGAGCGCCCACATCGTGAGGCCCTCGCCATACGACGGGGAGCGGCCCCGGTGCCAGTAGACGTCCTCTGCGAGGCCGTCCATGTACTTCTCGAGTTCCCACGACAGGCGGGTCTTGCCGATGCCGGCCTGCCCGACGACGGACACGAGCCGGGCGCTTCGGTCGCGGCCCGTGGCGTGGAACTGGTCCTTCAGCATCCGCAGCTCGACGTCGCGTCCGGTGAACGGCGGCTCGATGCCCTCGGCGCGGCGGGCGCCGCCGCGCTCGGAGATCACTCGAAGTGCCCGGAATGCCGGAACCGGCGTCTCCTTGCCCTTCACGCTCTGCTCGCCGAGCTCCTCAAAGGCGATGGAGGCGGAGGTGAGCGCGCGGGTGGGCTCACCGACGAGCACGGTCCCCGGCGCGGCGATCGACTGGAGCCGCGATGCCGTGTTGACGAGGTCGCCGACGATGAGGCCCTTCTCGTTGCCGCCGGGGCCGACCGACGTCTCGCCCGACATGACCCCGGCGCGCAGCGCCAGGTCGGGGACGCCGATCTCGGCGCCGAGGCCGGCCACCATGCTGACCAGCTCGAGCGCAGCCCGGACCGACCGCTCGGCGTCGTCCTCACGCGCTTCTGCGGCACCCCACACCGCCATCACGGCGTCACCGATGAACTTGTCGACCGACCCCGCGAAGCGTTCGACGATCTCCCGGGACCGGTCGAAGTAGGTGGTCAGCAGGCCCCGCACCTCTTCCGGGTCGCGCGACTCGGAGAACGGGGTGAACCCGACCAGGTCGGCGAACAGGACGGAGACGAACCGCCGCTCCGCCCGGCCGGGTGCCGTCTCAGCCGCAGCGGGGGTAGCCGGGCGGAGCCCGGCGCCGCATTCGCCGCAGAACTTGCTCGTCGGCGGGTTGGCAGTCGAGCACGACGGGCAGACGACGACGAGCTCGGCGCCGCATTCGGAGCAGAACTTGTTCGAATCGGGGTTCTCGTGGGAGCAGCTGGGGCAGCGCATTGAGGGGCGCCAATCTAACGCTCCCGCCTGCAGGGTGCTCGGAAACGTTCCCCGGGGCCGAACCGAACGCCGTTGGCGGCTCCGGAGGGTCCTGGGATCTGCTCGGGCGCCCGGTCAGTCGTTACAGCTCCAGAGCTCCTCGCCCTCGCAGACGTCGTGTCCGTCGCCTCCGTCCACCTGGTCGTGGCCGGCTCCACCGATCAACCTGTCGTCGCCTCCCAACCCGTGCAGGAAGTCGTCACCACCCCGGCCCTGCAGCACGTTGCTCAGGTCGTCCCCGTAGAGGTGATCGGCCTGTGGAGAGCCGAACACCTTCTCGATTTCGTGCACTCTCGACTCGGTATTTGGGTAGTAGCTCGGCGAGAAGGCGTGGTTCCGGAGGTCCACCGTCATCTCGTACGTCATCTTGCTGATGTCCAGGGTGTCTCTGCCCCACCCGCCGTAGATGTCGTAGAAACCCACGAAGGAGAGCACGATACGGTCGTTGCCATTGTCGCCGACGACCAGTCCGGTGCAATCGACGCCACCTTTGCCGGGCACCAGGACGTCGTTGCCTGACCCGCCGATGAGATTGTCGCATCGGGTCTGGCCGTAGAGGCGATCGTTGCCCTTCTCGCCGAGGAGGGTGTCGCTGCCCCCTCCGCCGTAGATGATGTCATCCCCGTCGCCCCCACAGATGATGTCATTGCCGCCGAGGCCCTTCATCGTGTCCGGGCCGTCGGTACCGCGCATGACATCGTCCCCGGGGGTACCGATCAGCGTCCCCGCCGGGAGGGTCAACGCGGACCTTGAGCACCATCCAGTCGCGGCAGCCTCGGGTGCGGTGCCCGCCGAGCCGAGTGCCAGCAACCCGAAGATGACCAGCACGACCGTGGACTGCCTAGTTCGCATGACTCGTTCCCTTTCACCTCGTGGGGACCACGCCGCCATCCCGAAGAGCGCGGGCAACAGAGCACCGACGGCCACGTTCGCAGGGATCTCGGCGTCTTTCCCTGTGTGGGTCTGCTCACCGCGAGCGTAGGCCTCCGGGTCCCCCGGTGCCGGCGGTCCTCATCGAGAGGTTGTGGGCATCCGGTCGTCGGCCACGGTTCCCCGACTGCCAAGGGTCTGCGGTGATCGGATGCTCGCGCCGGCGCTCGGCCGTGCCGTCCGGCTGGTGGCGCCGGTCACCGCCGATGATCCAGGAGGCCGCAGGACCACGCGATCGTCCGTGGGGGACCGATGGTGCCCGCCTGCGCCGTATCCTGGTCACGTCATGACGAGCCGCCGAGTCGTCACCTGCCTCCTGGCCGCGCTCACCCTGGTCGCCGGTGCCTGCTCGGGCGACGACGCCGGGACCACCACGACCGCAGCGCCGACGGCGTCGAGCTCGCCGGCCACCGAGCCCCCGGCCACCGGCCGCTCCACCACCACCGAGCCGCCTGCCGCCACGACCACCGAGCCGACGGCCGACGTGGTGGTCTCCCTCGACGGCGCACCCGGGGGAGCCGTCGAGGCCATCGAGGCCTTCTACGGCTGGCTGGCCGACCGGCGCCGGCCCGAACCCGATGTCCCGGACGGCCTGCTGGCGCACGTGGCGGGTGCTCCGGAGACCGGTGGCCTGGTGCTGCAGGGTGCATGGTCGGCGGCGGAACTGCCGGAGCGGGGCGACGTCGGCGTCGCCACATTCGGTGAGGACGTCGTCCTGCTCGTCGGCGACGACGCAGGGTGGCGCATCGTGGGCGCCAAGGCGGCCCGCCTCGGGCTGGGACCCTGGTACGGGGAGGCGGTGCGCCACGTGCTCGTGCTCGGCACCGATGCCCGGCCCGGCACCTCGCAGCCGGAGGCCCGGGCCGACAGCATCCATATCCTCA
>CAYXHU010000182.1:0-4861 GCA_964464675.1 uncultured Acidimicrobiia bacterium | reverse complement strand
GCTCGGGGCCACGGGGAGCGCCTCCGGCGACTACGCGGAGGCCCAGAACCCCATCGCGCAGTTCGAGTTCCGCGTCGACGGGGCCACCCTCGAGGGCAACGGCTACATGGCGGTGGGAATCAACCCCGACACGACCTCCACCAGCGGTTCGGTGTCCCCGGCCTTCGTCGTCCCGGAGCCGTGGACCGACGACGCCGAGCTCAGGGTGACGGCCGGCCTGTGGAACTGCGGTGCGTGCCAGGTGGTCTGGGTGTATCGCCCTCAGGTCGCCGCCCCCGACACGACGACGTCGTCCTCCTCGGTGACGACCGCACCGCCCCCTCCGAGCACCACGGCACCGGACGAGCCCGGCCAGTGCTACCTGCGAGGGCTCGTCACCGATGCGGGCAGGAACCCCTCCGGGGATCCCGATCCCGGCGGGCACCACCTGCCCGGGGTGCGCGTCACGCTCCTGCTCCCATCCGCCGACGAGCCGATCGTGACGGCAACGGGACCCAACGGCCGCTACGAGATGCTGGTCTCCGAGGACGTCCTGCCGCCATCCTTCGACGCCGCCAACGACGAACTCGTCGTCAGGCTGGTGCTGCGGGAGTCGGCCCACGACCCGTCACGCTTCGAAGTCGTGCACAACATGCTCGGAACCGAGCTGTGGTCCCGGCCCTTCAAGTTGCCGTCGGACTGCCCAGACGGGGTCATCGACCTCGACTTCCCCCTCGGCGCGATCCCGGAGGACTACGAGGCCATCTGGCCGGAAGAGAAGTACTGGGACGATCTAGGGGAGATCTACCACCGCATCCACAACGCCACCCGACTCGCCGACCTGCTCGGCCAGCCGATCGACTACGGCGGCCCGCTGCTGGTGTGTGCGTTCTGCGGCGAGGCGGTGTCGGTCGGGCCCACCGAGGCCTTCTGGTGCGGCGCGCTCAGCAACGGCGGGTCGTGCTCTGGCGACCCGGCCCGGCCCTGGATCGGCATGGGGGTTCGGACCAGTCTGCTCAGCGACGGAGGCTGGCCCGACAACCGGGAGTACCACGAGTTCGGCCACCACTTCATGGCGGACTCGTTCGGGAACGCTATGCCGAGGTTCGAGGCGAATCTCAATCATCAGGGCTACTACATCAACCCCTCGTCGGCGGATTCCTGGACCGAGGGCTTCGCCGAGTTCTTCTCGATGATGGTCACCAAGCACATCGACGGGCGGATCCTGCCGCACTTCTACCGCATGGGCGGCAAGTGGTGGAACCTGGAGGTCGACTACCGGGCATGGTCCTACTACGGGTTCGACGAGGAGTTCGCCGTCGCCGGGCTCCTGCTCGATCTGGAGGACGGGCCCGAGGACTACGCACGGGGCCGCACCCTCCCCGACCTCGTGGTCGAGTGGCACGAGACGTTCACCGACCCGGCGCTCGGCACCCTGGTGATCGGCGAGGTCGGCAACTATGCCCAGACCATCGACTACAGCGAGCAGACCATGGTGGCCGTCGAGTTCCGCAGCGGTGGCGAGCCGGTCGGCAGCTCATGGGGCATCACCACCCCGTGGGACCTGCGGGGAGGGCAGCGCGGGTTCTTCGCGGTGATCGCCCCGGCCGGGCTCGCATGGGACGACTACACCGCCGTCGCCTTCGAGGGACGGCCCGGCGACAACCTCACCGACGACGACCTCATCGACCTGACCGTCGAGGAGGTGTGGGACACGATCGTGTCGTATGCGAGTTCCCAGGAGGAGAGCAACGGCTACCTGTTCGACGTCGCCGACCTGCACGCCGCGTTCCATGAGGCGTACGGGGGTGCCGACCTCGACGGGAACGGAATGGACGACATCGACCAGCTGTTCGTCGCCCACGGCTTCTTCGCCGACGTGGACGGTGACCGCTCCTTCAACAACGAGGTGCCGGGCCGCAGCGACCATCCCGGAGCCGGCTCGCTCGCCGACATGCTGCCCCGGCGCGACGCCGAGCCGCCGCCGGCCACGTACATGACGCTCGACGCCGCCGGGGTGGCGGCCGCCGTGGTCGTCCAGGTGACACTTCCGGAGCCCTACGCCGCCCAGTCGTGGAGCTACCTGGCAGACGTCGATCCCGACGGGCGGTTCCTCGTGACCATGCCGCCCGAGGGCACCGGGGCGACGGTGACGCTGGCAGCGATCGCCGACGGGCACGACCCCGTCTTCCTGGACTCGATCGACACCGAGGCCTTCTGGGAGGCGGTAGACGATCCGGAGGTGCCGGGCCCGACGTTCGAGGCTTCGTTCGTGCCGACCGTGACCGATGGCGGCGGGGCGGGAGGCGGGCTCCGACTCTGGCTGCTGCTGGGCGGAGCGCTGCTGCTCCTGGCGGCGGGCGGCTGGGCGTTCGCCGTGTGGCGCGGCAGGCAGGCGCCCCATGGCTGAGCTCCGCTGCCCCGAGTGTGGGGCGACCCCTCCGCCTGAAGGTGCCCGGTTCTGCCACGAGTGCGGGGCGGCCCTCGCGGTACCCGAGGCGCCGCCGGCTCCCCCACCTCCACCGCCCGAGCCGTCGGCGGCGAGCGGGGGCGGGTCCCGGTTGCTGGGCCCTGCGGTCGTCGCCGTCGCCGGTGCCGCGCTGCTCGTCGCAGGGATCCTGGCGGGAGGGAACAGCGACTCCGAGCAACGGCCGCCGGATGCCCTGCGCGCCTCGGGGATCCTCGACACCGCACCGCCCGCAGAGGACGACATCGGACCCGCCCCACCCGGCACCGTCGCCGATTTCTCCTCCGACCACAGCGGCACGCCGAGCACCCTCTCCACGATCCCGGCGCTCGACGAGTGGCAGGTGGCGCTCTCGGAGTCCTTCGCCGACAACGAGTTGGGCTGGCCCACCGGCGATTCCGGGAATGTCACGCGCACCTTCGTCGACGGCCGGTACCGGGTGGCCATCGAGGGAAGCGAGGGTCCCAAGATCGCATTCACGTGGCGCTCCGGCATCCGGCCTCCCGTGTGGTTCCGGCTTCGGGCGGACGTGGCCCGCCATGGTGGCAACGCTGCAGCCTGCGGTCTCGGCGTCTCCGCCGCGGACGGCTACCCCTGGGTGGCAGTGGTCGTCGACGACACCGGGCAGCGGTACCGGGCATTGGCCAGGGAGACGGCCGACGCCGACATCCAGGTGCTGCTGGATTGGACGGAACTGCCGGATCTCATCGTGCCCGACCGGCAGAACGGCATCGAGTTGATCGGGCGGGACGACGGCCTGTGGATCTTCCTGGGGGACCTGGCGGTGGCCAAGATGCCCCACCCGCTCTCGATCGACCAGGTCGGCATGGTGCTCCGCTCGCCCGGCGGCGGCGCGGACGCCGCCTGCGAGTTCGACGACCTGCTGGTCTCCTGGCCGTAGGGAGCGCTGCACCGGGGCACCGGCAGGAATGGCCTTGGAGTTGGCCCTCCCGCGAGGCCGAAGGAGATCGCGGTGGCGGCACGCGGCCGGAACGTCCTTCAACGAGTGGCATGAGGACACCCAGACCGAGCCGGTCACCCGGTCAGCACCGACGGCGCTCGACGACAGCCCCGACCGCGTTCGACGGTGGCATCCCCGACGCTACTGCGTCGGTGCCGACATGAAGGCGATGTCGAGCACCATCAGCGGCGGGCCCAGGTCCGGGTTGGTGCTGAACCCGTTCAGGAAGAAGCCGTCCGCGGTGATGACCCCACCGAACTCGCCTCCCCGCTGGTTCGGGACCGTGGGACGGATCCTCAGGGCGATGGTCGGCTCGGGCTTCATCAGAAAGCAGGGGCGCCCATTCGTGTCTGGAGAAGCAGCAGGAGCTGCTCGACCTCACGGCGCTGATCGAGGCGGACGAAGCGGCACCGGTGGTCGGCGCCACCTATCCCCTCGCTAAGACCGCAGCGGCCATGGCGCAGGTCGGCACCGGCCACGCCGCCGGCAAGGTCGTCATCACGATCTGAGACGCCTGAACGACCCCGGCCGCCTCAAGGGCACGAGGCACGGGACCGATGCAACGACGTGCGACCTCGTGCCCGCAGGGAAGGGGCTGCCGAATCGTTGTGGGCTCGGCTCCACCAGGTGTGGTGGACCGCCCAGGGCCTCGCCACGGTCCGGGCGCTCGCTCTGGTTGCGCCGCTGGTGGCGGTGCTGATCGGCCTTGCCGCCTTCGCTCACGGCAGCGCCCCGCTGTGGGTGCTGGCGGTCGCCCTGGCCACGTTCGGAGCCGCCTACCTGCTGACCGTGCGATCGCAGCTCGACCGCAGCGTAGAGCGCTACTCCCATCTGTTCCGAGAAGCACCGGTGGCACTGTGGGAGAACGACTTCTCGTCGGTCGGCCTGTGGCTGGCCGAGCTGAGGGAGCGCGGGATTGCCGACCTGCGCGACTTTCTGACCGAGCATCCCACCGAGTTGCGCCACGGGATCGCCCGTGTGGTCACCAAGGACGCCAACCAGGCGGCCGCCGATCTGCTGGGGGCGGAGAGCCCCGAGGAGCTCCGCGGCCCCTTCCCTGCCGAGGTCCTCGACGAGGAATCCGGGCGGCTGTTCCTCGAGCAGTTCTGCTCGATATGGGAGGCGATCCCGGGCAGGGACCTCGAGTACACGGGACTTCGTCTCGACGGCAGCCGGTTCCGGGGCATCCTGAGGTGGTCGAACCCGGCCGTGCTGGGCAGCGATCTGTCCCGCATGGTGACCGCGGTCACGGACGTCACCGACCTGCGCACCGTGCAGCAGGAGCTGGAGGCCAGCGACACCCGGAATCGGGCCTTCCTCGACGCGCTCCCGGATCTGATGTTCGTCTACGGGGCCGATCGGACGATCCTCGACTACCACGTGTCGGACCGGGTCGGCGTCGCCCAGAACGCCTGCAGCCGGGCCGACCTCTACCTTCCGCCCAGCGAGTTCCA
>CAYXHU010000181.1:0-4862 GCA_964464675.1 uncultured Acidimicrobiia bacterium | reverse complement strand
CGCCGGCCATTGGGCGCTGCGGCCGTCCTGGGCTCGCAAGGTGTGGCTGCTCGTCGCGTCCTACGGCTTCTACGCCGCCTGGGACTGGCGGTTCCTGGGGCTCATCTGGGCGTCCACGATCATCAACTACCTCGTCGGGGTGAGGCTCCGCGTCGAGGAACGGGAGCAGCGCAGGCGCGTGCTGCTCACGGCGAGCGTGATCGTCAACCTCGGACTGCTCGGGTTCTTCAAGTACTTCGGCTTCTTCGTGGACTCGGCCGTCGAGCTGCTCGGCTGGCTGGGGCTGGATCCCGGCCGCCCGGCGGTCGAAATCGTCCTCCCGGTGGGGATCTCCTTCTTCACTTTCCAGGCGATGTCGTACACGATCGACGGGTATCGCCGGGTGCTCACTCCCACCCGCGATCTCCTCGATGTCGCGCTGTTCGTGGCGTTCTTCCCACAGCTGGTCGCCGGGCCGATCGTCAGGGCGGCCGACTTCATGCCCCAGCTGCTCAGCCGCAGGGTGTTCGCCGAGGTGGCCGTGCGGCCGGCCCTGGTGCTCTTCCTCGTCGGGTTCGTGAAGAAGGCGGTCCTGGCCGACAACGCCGCCGTTGTCGCCGACGCCTACTTCTCCGACCCGGCCGCCGCGTCCGGGTTCGCGGCGTTCCTGGGGGTCGGCGCCTACGCCGCCCAGATCTACGGGGACTTCTCCGGCTACTCGGACATGGCGATCGCTCTCGGCGCGCTCCTCGGCTACCGGCTCCCCCTCAATTTCGACTACCCGTACCTGGCCAGGAACATCACCGACTTCTGGCGGCGGTGGCACATCAGTCTCTCGACGTGGCTGCGCGACTACCTCTACGTCCCGTTGGGCGGCAATCGCGGGGGACGCCTGTTCACCTACCGCAACCTCATGCTCACGATGCTGCTCGGCGGCCTGTGGCACGGGGCGGCGTGGCGTTTCGTCGTGTGGGGTGGATTGCACGGCGTTGCCCTGATCGCCCACCGTGAATGGGTGCGGCGCCGCCCGGACGGGCTGCGCGTCCCGGGAGGCGCGGTGCTGGCCACTGCGGCGACGCTCTACTGGGTGTGCCTGGCGTGGATCTTCTTCCGCGCTCAGGATCTCGAGACCGCCTGGACGGCGACCAGGTCGTTCCTGTTCCTCGACGGGATCGGGGACCTCTCCCTCACCGCCTTCGACGGGCGGCTCGCCGCCGGGGGCATCGCTCTGGTGCTCGCCGGGTTGCTCGGCTATCACGTCGCAGCCCGCATGGGGGCGTTCCGGTGGTGGGATCGTCTTCCCGGATGGGCCTTCTCAGGCCTGTACGGCGCCGCGGTCCCGGTCGTCCTGGCCTTCGTGCCGGTGGCGGCCGCACCCTTCATCTACTTCCAGTTCTGATCCGCCGGGCGGGAAGCGGCGCGATCTGTGAAAATGGGTCTCATGACACGGCGCCGGTGGATCCTGTTCGGAGGCCTGATCGTTGCCACGCTGGCGGTCGCCGCCGGCATCGCCTTGCTGGCGTTCCGGGACCGGGCCCGTCCGGTCACCGCGGCGTACGTTGCCGACCTGAGTCCCGGAGCCGAGCTGTACGTCTACGACACCACCGGGTTCCAGGAGGTGACCGCCCTGGGAGGGGCGCGGCACGACTACCCCGCCGAGACGTACGTCACCGCGACCCCCGGCGGATGCGGGACCATCGTGCGTTGGCAGGCGCTGCGAGAACGGTGGTGGGAGCGGGAGATGTGCCCCGGGAACCCGTCGCCGGCCGCCTACCAGGACTTCAACGAGTGGTACGGCGTGCCCGAGCTGGGGGTCTTCGGGTGCCGGCTCGCCGGGGGAGCACCTTCGTACGAGACGGGATCAAGCTGGTCGACGGAGTGCACGTCGAGCGACACTGCCGAGGTGTTCCGGTTCCTCGTGACCGGTACAGAGACCATCGTCGTCGGCGGCCAACAGGTGGACACCGTGCACGTCCGCATCGTCTCGGAGACGTCCGGCAAGACCGAGGAGCGTCGTTCGTCGAAGAGTGGCTGCGGCCCGAGGACGGCCTGCTGGTCCGGCGGACGATCGTCGACAACTCGACGACGTCGAGCCAGATCGGCGATGTGGCCTATCACGAGGAGGCGGAGATGACCCTGCGGTCGCTGAGCCCGGCCGACACCGGCTGAGCGCCTACAACGGCCCGGGTCCCGGGTAGGCCACCTCGCAGTTCACGGTCTGCTCCGCGAAGCAGCGGTCGTCTCCGTCGCCGCCGTCTGCCTCGTCCTCGCCCTCGTCACCGAACAGCTCGTCGTCTCCCTCTCCACCGGAGAGGACGTCGTCGCCGGATTCCCCGCGCAACAGGTCCATGCCCTCGCCGCCTTCGATCAGATCGTGCCCGGGCCCGCCGCGCACCTCGTCGTCTCCGGGTCCGCCCGCCACCCGGTCCTCCCCGTCGCCTCCGAGGACGGTGTCGTGCCCGAAACCGCCCGACACGTCGTCGTCTCCCTCGTCACCGAGGAGCACGTCGTCGTCCCCACCGCCCTGGAGCACGTCGTCGCCGTATGCCCCGAAGACGGTGTCGTCCCCGGTGCCCCCGAGGAGCCGATCGTCCTGGCCTTCCCCCCGGATCGTGTCGGCACCGTCGCCCCCCTCGACGTGGTCGTCGTCGGCACCCCCGAGGATCGTGTCGTCGCCGTCGCCGCCGTGGAGGACGTCCGCGCCGGCCAGCCCGTTGATCCGATCGTGTCCCGACCCCCCGAACACGGTGTCATCGCCGGTGCCGCCCACCAGCCAGTCGTCGCCGTCTCCTCCGTCGAGGAGGTCGGCTCCGTCGTCGCCGAGGACCTCGTCGTCACCGGCGCCGCCCGCCGCGGCATCGTCTCCGGCGCCGCCGACGACCCGGTCGGCGCCGTCTTCGCCGTCGAGCCCGTCGTCTCCGTCTCCGCCGCGGAGGATGTCGTCTCCGGGGCCTCCCGTCAGGAGATCCGCCCCTTCGTCGCCTTCGACGACGTCGTTGCCGTCGTCCCCTGCGATCACGTCGGCCCCGGGGCCGCCCACCAGGCGGTCGTCCCCGTTCCCCCCGGAGGCGCGGTCGTCTCCGTCCATGCCGAGCAGGAGGTCGTCGCCGTCACCCCCATCGAGGAGGTCGTCGCCGTCACGCCCGCGGATCTCGTCGTTGCCCGAGTCTCCGTAGGCTCGGTCCGGGCCGGGACCCGCGTCGATCAGGTCGTCGCCCTCGCCGGCGTGGATCTCGTCCCGGCCGTCGCCGGAGCAGATCACATCGTCGCCGCCCAACCCGTGGATCACGTCCCTGCCTCCCAGCGACACGATCACGTCCGGCCCCTCGGTTCCCGTGATGAGATCGACGCCCTCGGTGCCCACGTGGGTGGGGGAGCGTCCATCGCACGTGAGACGGCCGGTGCCGATGGTGTCCTGGACCCAACCATGGATGCCGGCGGAATCGGTGTAGACGCCGGGGAGCCCGGGGACGCCGCACCCGATGCCCCACGAGGTGATGCCGGCGAGGACCGGCTCACCGGAGCTTCCGGTTGCGACGAGGGGTCCACCCTCGTCGCCCCGGCAGCGGTCGGCGCCGCCCTCCTCGAGGTCGCCGGCGCACGTCATCAAGACCCCGACCCAGTCGTCGCCGTAGATCTCGGCGCATACCTCGTCGGCGTGGACTTCCACCGATGCCCCGTGCAGCGTGCTCGGAAGACGCCAGGCGCCGGCGGTGTCGCCCCAGCCCAGGACGAAGGCGGGGGTGCCGGGAGCTGGGACGTCGGCCTCGGTGGGGAGGGAGATGGGCTGCACGGCGACGCTCCGTTCCAACTGCAGCAGGGCTGCGTCGGCCGCCAGCCCTCCGGCGAAGTCCGGGTGGAGGACGATCCGGGTGACCGCGACACGCTCCCCACCCGGCTCCGTCAGGTCGCTGCGTCCCGCCACCACGTGGAGAGGTGCAGGCCGGTGCCAGGTGATGCAGCGCGCCGACGTGAGCACCCAGTCGGGGGCGACCAGGGCTCCACCGCACAGTGCTCCCAGCCACGCATCGGATGTGGCGGCATCCACGACGGCCACCGCGTAGGGATGAGCCGAGGCGTCGACCTCCGACCCGCCGACGACACGCGGCTCAACGTTGTCGGGGATCGGGGTGGATGCGGTCGAGACGGTCGAAGGAATGAGGGCGGCGAGGATGACGAGCGGCGGGACGATGCAGCGAAGGATCATGGCTCCACGGGGTTGCGGCGGGGCCAGTATCGGCAAGCACGGGGGCCGTTCCTAGACCCTTGCCGGCGAGACTCCAGGTCGGGGCCGTAACGGCCGATGGGTGAACATGCGCTGGTGGCGCGCCGGAGGGCGCTACGTGGTGTCCGCGCTCGCGTCTGCGGGGATCGGCTGGTGCGCGTTCCTGGCGGACCGGCCGGTGCCGATCCTGGACTGGTTCGATCTCGGGGTCCACGAGGTCGGCCACCTCGTCGCCTTCGCGCTGCCGGAGCTCGTCATGTTCATGGCGGGGTCGTTCGCTCAGATCGCCTTCCCGCTGGCCATGGCGGCGTACTTCCTGTGGGCACGGCGGGACGCGGCGGCGGGCGGCTTCTGCCTGGCATGGGCCGGGACGTCCGCCTGGGACGTGTCGGTCTACGTCGCGGACGCTCCCGTCCAGGCTCTGCCGTTGATCGGAGGTGGGCAGCACGACTGGGCCTACATCCTGGGGCGCTTCGACGCCGTCGACCAGGCCGGCCGGGTCGCCGGAACGATCGAGGCATCCGGGGCGCTGCTGGTCCTGGCGGGGATCTCTGCTGCCTTGGTCCCGTTGGCGTGGCAGCCGCGCCGTTCGGTGCGGCCGCCGGTAGCGCGTACCGGCCTTCCCGTCAGGGAGGTCAGCGATCACGATCCCGGCATG
>CAYXHU010000180.1:0-4866 GCA_964464675.1 uncultured Acidimicrobiia bacterium | reverse complement strand
ATCGCCAAAGAGGTGTTCTCGGTGCCCCGGGCGATCGCCCGGCTCGACGACCCGCACCGCGAGACTGCGTACCGGACGCTGGGCGTGTCGTTCGTGGCGGGCGCCAAGCTCGTGTCGGAGGTGTTCATCGAGCGAGTCCACGAGCCCGACTTCTCTTACCACCTCACCTTCCCGACCAGCACCACCCAGGTCGTCGAGATGGTGATGGGGCCCGGGGCGGCCGGGCTCTCGGTGGGCGACCTCGAGGTGGCCGGGAAGCTGCGCGTCGCCGCCCTGCAGCGCGACGGCGAGGTGATCATCCCGGTCGAGAGCACCGACCTGCAGCCGGGCGACGTCGTGGTCGCCGCCGCGGTGCGGGGCATGGCCGCCCGGATCGGGCGGTATCTGCGTGCGGAGGAAACGTGAGAGTCGTCATCGTCGGCGGCGGCAAGGTGGGCGGCTACCTGGCTCGCGAGCTCGGTGAGGCCGGACACGTGGTGACGCTCATCGAGCGCAGCGACCGGCTGGCGGAGCGCCTCGGCGAGTCGCTCGAGGTGCTCGTCCTCGAAGGGGACGGCACGAGCGTGGACATGCTCGAAGAAGCCGAGGTGGGGCGCGCCGACTGGCTGCTGGCGGTCACCGGCCTCGACGAGGAGAACCTGGTGGCCTGCGAGCTCGCCGAGACCCTCGGAGCGCGTCAGGTCCTGGCCCGGCTCAACGACCCGCGCAACCGGGCGACGTTCGACGCTCTCTCGATCCCGGTGGTCGCGGTCACCGACCTCATCGGGGAGGTGATCTCCCGGGAGATCGACATCGTGGATCTGGAGCGGATCGCCCTGTTCGGCCGGGGCAGCCTGAGCCTCATCGAGGTTGACATCCGCGCGGGTGTCCCGGACCGGCTCGTCGCCGAACTGCGGCTCCCTCCGAACGCCATCCTGGTGGCCAGGATCCGCGACGACGTGGTGGACGTCCCCGGGGCGCGAACCAGCCTCAAGCCGGGTGATCGGGTGCTGGCCGTGACCCGGGTCGGCGACGAAGCCGAAGTGCGCAGCGCTCTGCTGTCCTCCGATGGCTGAGCGTCGGCTGCTCCGCCGGCCCCGGCGCCTCGTCCGGCGCCTCAGCGGGGGGATCGTGGTCTTCCTCTCCGAGGTGGTCGTCGTGCTGGCGATCGGGCTGCTGGCGCTCGGGATCGCCGCGTTGGCGCTCTGGGTGTTCTGATGCTCATCAAGCCCGATTCCCAGGACCTGCGCACCATCTCCTTCTACTTCGGGAGGGTGCTCCAGGTGGTGGCCGGCGCCTCGCTGCTCCCGCTCGCCTGGGCACTCCTGGGCAGGGAATGGGCGCCGGCGTCCTCGTTCGTGCTCATGATCGGCGTGCTGGCGCTCCTCGGATGTGCGTTGGCCTGCCGGCGGCCGGAGCGGGACCGGCTCGACTGGAGCCACGGCATGGTGGTCGCCGCCCTCACCTGGCTGGTGGTGCCGATCATCGGCGCGATCCCCCTGGCGTTCTCCGGGCACTACGGGGACGTCCTCGACGCCTACTTCGACGCGATGAGCGGCCTGACGACGACCGGGCTGGCGCTCGTCCAGGACCTGGACCACCTGGCGTCCTCTTTGAACTTCTGGCGCCACTTCCTGCACTTCCTGGGCGGCCAGGGGATCATCCTGGCGGCGCTCACCCTCTTCGCCGGGGGCGCCGGCCTGACCCTCTACTACGGCGAGGCGCGCGAGGAGAAGATCCTTCCGTCGGTGCAGTCCACCGCCCGGTTCATCTGGGGGGTGAGCCTGGTGCACCTCGTGTTCGGTGTGGCCGCCCTCGGGCTCGTGGCGTTCTTCTCTCTCGGGTTCACCCCGGTGCGCTCACTGTTCCACGGGCTCATGACCTTCTTCGCCGGGTTCGACACGGGCGGGTTCTCGCCGCAGAGCACCAGCCTCGGCTACTACCACTCGCCGCTGTACGAGGCCGTGACCGCCGTGCTCATGGTGGCCGGCGCGATGAGCTTCGGACTCCACTTCGCCCTGTGGCGGGGGCCCCGGCGGTCGGCGCTCCGCAACCTGGAGAGCCGGACGATCCTCGCCACGTTCACGGCGACCCTGCTCGTCACGTTCGCGGGACTCGCCGCTCTCGGGGTGTACGGAAGCGTGCTCGGGCTGGCCCGCCAGGGGGTGTTCCATGTGGTGTCGGCGCACACCGGCACCGGCTTCGCCACGGTGCCGGGAGCCGAGTTGGCGGCGTGGGGAGGGCTGGCCTTCGGGGGACTGACGATCGCGATGGCGCTCGGCGGGATGGCCTCCTCCACCGCAGGTGGGGTGAAGTCGCTGAGGATCGGGCTGACCCTCAAAGTGGTCAAGGACCAGATCAAAGAGGTCCTGCTTCCCGAGCACGCCGTCGTCTCGCGCGCCTACTACCAGTCGGGACGCAAGCGCCTCACCCCCGGAGTCGCCCAGGCCGTCCTGGTGGTGTCGCTCCTCTACGTCGCGCTCTACTTGCTCGGGGCGGGCGTCGGGATCGCCTACGGCGCGTCGCTCCAGGAAGCGCTCTTCGAGTCGGTGAGCGCCGCCGCCAACGTCGGCCTGTCGGTGGGCCTCACCGATCCGTCGATGCCGGTGCTCCTCGAGGTCACCTACATCCTGCAGATGTGGGCGGGCCGCCTCGAGTTCGTCGCCGTGTTCTCGCTGTTCGGGTTCCTCTACTCGTGGTGGAGGGGCAAGTGAGGCGCCTGCTCGTCCTGACCGCGTTCGTCGCTGCGGCGGTGCTGGGAGTTGCGGCGCCCGCAGCCGGCTCCGAGGTCGAGATCGCCGACCTGCTCGCCGACCAGGGTGCCTACGACCAGTCGGAGATCACGGTCCGCGGCGAACTCATCGGCGACTTCGGCCGGCGGGGGGACTGGGTGTGGGTCCAGGTGAACGGGGACTCGTACGCGGACGAGCCGGTGCTGGCCGGCGGCCCGCTCACCGGGGGCAACCTCGGCATCGCGGCCCGGATCCCCGAGGGGCTCTTCGCCGAGGGCGGGTTCGGGGACGCCGGCGGGTACCGCCATCGGGGCGCGGTCGTGCTGCTCACCGGGACCTGGCGGTTCCACGACCCGGACCGCACCGGCGAGTCGTACCTGGAGGTGACCGCGATGCAGGTGGTCGCCCCCGAGCAACGGCTCGACGAGGGCCCGCTGTGGGTGCCGCTGGGTATCGGGCTCGGGCTGCTCGCCGGGGCGTGGCTGTTCCGGCGGAGGAGCGGAAAGGCCCGGCGCGGCGGCACCTAGACTCTGGGCCAATTCGTCGATTGTCTGGGGGAGTGCACGTGGACCCGGTGACATGGGTGTACATCGCGGTCGGCGCAGGTGTCGCTGCGTTGGCCCTCGCGGTCTTCTTCGCGAACCAGGTGACAAAGGCTCCAGCCGGCAACGAGCGGATGGTCTCGTTGTCGGCGGCGATCCGCGAAGGCGCCATGGCCTTCCTGCGGCGCGAGTACACCTGGGTCGCCGCCTTCGTGGTGATCATGGCGGTGCTCATCTTCACGCTGCTCGACTGGGGCAGGCCCTGGGGGATGATCGCCTACGTGTTCGGGGCGGCGCTGTCGGCACTGGCCGGCTTCATCGGGATGCGGGTCGCCACGGCGGCGAACGCCCGCACAACCGAGGCCGCCCGGCTCGGGGGGATCCGGCTGGCACTGCCGCTGGCCTTCCGGGGTGGCGCGGTGATGGGTTTCACGGTCGCCGGCCTCGGCCTCGCCGGCCTCGGCCTCGCGTACCTGGTGTTCGTCGAGTGGCTCACCGTGGACTCCCCCTTCCAGGTGATCACCGCCGTCGGCCTCGGCGGGTCGTCGATCGCCCTGTTCGCCCGCGTCGGCGGCGGCATCTACACGAAAGCGGCCGACGTGGGAGCCGACCTGGTCGGCAAGGTGGAGGCCGGGATCCCCGAGGACGATCCTCGCAACCCGGCGACGATCGCCGACAACGTCGGTGACAACGTCGGCGACGTGGCCGGGATGGGCGCCGACCTGTTCGAGTCGTACGTCGGGTCGCTGGTCGCCCCGATCGCCTACGCCGCGGTGGTGTTCGCCGGGGCCGGGTTCGTGCTGGAGACGATCATCTTCCCGCTGGCGGTGGCCGCGGTCGGCATGGCCGCCTCGATCATCGGCTCGTTCTTGGTGCGGCCCACCGGCACCAAATTGGCCGCCGCCCTGCACCGGGGCACCTACTCGGCGGCGGTGATCACCCTGCTCGGGGTGCTCGGACTGACCTTCTGGATCTTCGGCGACCTGGAAGGCGTCGACAACGCCCTGGGCCTGTTCATCGCCGTGGTGGTCGGCCTGGCGGTCGGCTTGGCGATCGGCGAGATCTCCGAGGTGTTCACCTCCGACCACTATCGGTCGGTCAAGGAGATCGCTCGGCAGGCCGGCACGGGCCCGGCCACGGTGGTGCTCGCCGGCATCTCCGACGGGATGCGCTCGGCGGCCTACTCGGTGATCGTGGTGGCCGCCGGCATCGGCGGCGCCTACTGGGCGGGCGACTGGGCGATCCCCGAGGGCGGGGGCATCTACGGGATCGCCATCGCCGCCATCGGCGTGCTCGCCACCCTGGGGATCACCGTGTCGGTGGACGCCTACGGCCCGATCGCCGACAACGCCGGCGGCATCGCCGAGATGGCCCACCTGCCCAAGGAAGTGCGCGAGGCCACCGACGCCCTCGACTCGCTGGGGAACACCACCGCAGCGATCGCCAAGGGGTTTGCCATCGGGTCGGCGGCGGTGACCGCGCTCGCCCTGTTCTTCGCATTCACCCAGGCGGTCAACGACGCCGCCGGCGAGGCGGTGCTCGGGGTGATCGACATCCTCGACCCGTCGGTCACCGTGGGCCTGTTCCTGGGCGGCATGTTCCCGTTCCTGTTC
>CAYXHU010000179.1:0-4885 GCA_964464675.1 uncultured Acidimicrobiia bacterium | reverse complement strand
CCGGCGGATGGGACTCGCTGCGCTCGCCCAATCCGCGCGGCCTCCAGGCGTGCACGGGAAGGCGGCATTCACCCGGTGCCGGCAGGCTCGGGCTCCCGGTGTTGCGGGAGCCGCACCGCGGCGGCCAGGCCGGCCAGGATGAACAGGGCCGCGCCGATCGCCACGGTCCTGGCCGAGGCGACGTAGGCGTCTTCGATGACTTCGACGATTTCGCCGGAGTCGGGCATCTCCCGGATCCCGGGCAGCGCCGCGCCGGCGGTGACCCTGACGAGGGTGGTGATGGCGTCGCGTGCTTCTGGGGGCAGGTCGGCGACGTCGTCGAGCCCGGACGCGGTCCTGGTGCTGAGGCCGACGACCAGCAGGGTCCCGAGGATGGCGATGCCGAGGGCGGAGCCCACCTGACGGAAGGTGCTCTGCAGCCCGGAGGCCTGCCCCGACTTGGCGGGCGGGACGTCGACGAGGATCGCGTTGGTGAGCTGGGCCGTTGCGAGGCCGACGCCCATCCCGTAGACGAACAGCGGGGCCGCCAGGGTCCAGCCGGAGACGGTCGCCGACAGCAGCACGGCGACGCCGCTCAGCCCGACGACCTCGGTGGCCATGCCGATGAGGACCACGCGCCGGGAGCCGTGCGCGGCCGCCAGCTGCGCCGCCAGGCCTCCCGCCACGAACGCCCCGGCGGCGAGGGCGACGAAGACCCATCCGGTTTGGAGTGCCGAGTACCCGAGCACCGACTGGATGAACAGGGGCAGGGCGAAGATGAGGCCGAGCTCGCCGAGGCTGACGACGAGCGCCGCCATGTTGCCGTTGCGGAACGAGACGATCCGGAACATCTCCAGGTCCACGACGACGGGCAGGCCGGCCCGGGAGCGACGCCGTTCGGCGACGACGAACGCTCCGAGGAGGACGGCTGCGGTCAGGAACCCGACCGGGACGACGGAGAGCTCCCGGAGCGGCCATTCGAGGCCGAGCGCCGAGAAGTCGCCGGTGGGCCGCCACCATCCGTAGCGCTGGCCCTCGATGAGCGAGAACACGAGGGCGCCCAGACCCAGCGTGGAGGTGAGCACCCCGGCGACGTCCAGACCCCGGGAGGCGTGCTCGTCGCGGGTCTCGGGGACCAGACGCAGCGCCACGACGACGGCCAGGAACCCGACCGGGACGTTGATGTAGAAGATCCATCTCCACGAGTGGTCGGTGGTGAGCCATCCGCCGACCAGGGGTCCGAGGGCCGCCATGCCTCCGATCACCGATCCCCAGACTCCGAAGGCGATGGCTCGCTCCCGCCCCCGGAACATGGCGTTCACCGACGACAGGGTGCTCGGCAGGATCATGGCGCCACCGACCCCCTGGACTAGCCGGGCCGCGATCAGCGACTGTGCCGACCCCGCTCTCCCCGCCCACATCGAGGCGGCCACGAACACGATCACACCGGCGACGAAGAGACGCCGGCGGCCCCACAGGTCTCCGGCTCTTCCGATGCTGATGAGCAGTGCCGCGAACACCAGCGAGTAGATGGTGTTCATCCACTCCGCGTCCGGTGCCGACAGGCCGAGGTCGTTGATGATCGTGGGGATCGCGACGTTCACGACCGTAGCGTCGACGATGATCATCGACACGCCGAGAGTGAGCACCACGAGCCCCCACCAGCGATGGCGGGGTTGCGGGTCGGTCATGTGGGGGCAGGCTAGATCGAAAGCACGGCGCGCCCACCTAGCATCGGCAGATCACGACGACTGGCGGCGCATGAGGCGGTTCTTCAAGCCGGAGACGGTGGCGGTCATCGGGGTGTCGAACTCCCCGGACAATCTCGGCCGGGCCATCTCCGGGAATCTCCAGGCCTTCGGCTTCGAGGGCATCGTCTACGAGGTCGGGCCCCGGGGCGGGACCTTGTTCGGACGGCGCATCTACAGGGCGGTCTCCGACATCCCCGACCACGTGGACCTGGCGATCATCCTGACGCCGGCCCACACGGTGCCGGAGATCTTGGAGGAGTGCGGGAGGAAGGGGATCAGGAGAGCCGTCGTCGAGACGGCCGGGTTCAGCGAGACGGGAGAGGAGGGACGGGTGCTCGGCGCCAGGGTGAAGGAGGTCGCCGCCGAGCACGGGATTCGCTTCATCGGTCCCAACTGCATCGGGATCGTCAACCGGCACAACGGCCTCGCTACTGCGTTCGTGCCGCTGGATCCGTCCCTGAAACCCGGAGGGACTTCCCTGATCACACAGTCGGGAGGGGTCGGCATCAGCATGATCAACGTGCTGGCCTCCGAAGGAGGCGGCCTGGCGAAGATGATCTCGGTTGGCAACAAGCTCGACGTCGATGAGAACGACCTGCTCGAGTACCTGATCGGCGATCCTGACACCGAGATCATCTGCATGTACCTGGAGGGGATCCGGGACGGGCGGCGGCTCATGGAGCTGGCCCGCAGCACCGACAAGCCGATCCTGGTGCACAAGTCCAACATCGGCGAAGCCGCGTCCGGCATCGCGGCCTCGCACACCGCCGCCCTGGCCGCAGACGACGCCGTGGTCGACGCGGCCCTGCGCCAGGTTGGGATCGCCCGGTTCCGCGACACGGAGACGCTGGTGCACTACCTCAAGGCGCTGGCGCTGCCGGCGATGCGCGGCAACAGGGTGGCGGTCCTCTCCCGGTCGGGAGGGCATGCCGTGATAGCCGCCGACGCCTGTGAGCTCAACGACTTCGAGCTGGCCGATCTCCCCGAGGAGTTCCTCGCTGAGGCGCAGACCCACCTGAGGGCCAACGTGATCAACCTGACGAACCCGATGGACCTGGGTGATCTCTTCGACCTGGACGTGTACGGGCAACTCGCCGAAGCCACGCTGCGAATGGACGGCGTGGACGGGATGGTGTTCATGCACACCTACATGGTGGGTCCCGAAGGCGACCGGTCCCAGGAGCTGTTCGAGCGACTGCACGAGGTGTCGGTGCGGGTCGACAAGCCGGTGGCGGTGCACGCCGACACCGTCGCGTCGGAGGTGAGCCGCCTCAAGCAGGTGCTCCCCGGACCGGTCTTCGCCGAGCCCGCCGACGCGGTTCGGGCCCTGGCGCTGCTGCGCGACTACTACGCCCACGAGGTGACCGAGCCGGTGCGTCCCGACGGCGCCGCCGATCCGGTTCGGGCTCGGGAGATCATCGCCACGTCCCGCGCCGAGGGGCGCGACCCGTTGATCCAGGAGGCGATGGAGATCGTGTCCGCCTACGGGGCCTCGGTGGTGCCGTGCCGGCTGGCGGTCGATGAGGACGAGGCCGTGGCCGCCGCGGCCGAACTCGGGTTCCCGGTCGTCCTCAAGGTGGTGAGCGCCGACATATCCCACAAGACGGACTTCGGGGGAGTGCAGCTCAACCTCCGCAACGAGGAGGGGGTGCGGGCCTCGTGGAGGGAGATGATAGACGGCATCGCCGAGCGAGCGCCAGGCGCCCGGGTGGACGGCGCCCTGGTGCAGCCGATGGTCCGCGGCGGCCGTGACCTCATCGTCGGCGCCCGGCTGGACGGCAACTTCGGGCATCTCGTGCTGGTGGGGATGGGAGGAGTCTTCGTCGAGGTGTTCGGCGACACCGCGATGCGGGTGGCGCCGTTCGATGCCGGGACCGCGCACGGGATGGTGGCGCGGTTGCGAGCCTTCCCCGTCCTGTCGGGGATTCGCGGCGAGCCCCCCGCCGACGTGGATGCGCTCGTCGGCACGATCCTCGCGGTCACGAGACTCGTCACCGACGTCCCTGAGATCGCCGAACTGGATCTCAACCCGGTGCGGGTGCTCGACGCCGGGAAGGGCTGCCTGGTGCTCGACGCGCGATTGTCCGTGCTCGAGGGCGGCTGAGCACGAGCCCGCCTGCGATGCAGGCTACGGGGCGCCGGAGGTGAGGTCGGAGAAGGTCGTCGCCTCGAGCGCAGCGGCGAAGGCTTGTTGGGCGGATGCCCACGTGTCGTGGATGGGGCACCGATCTTCCCAGGCGCACGGTCCCCCGCGCAGCACGCAGGTTTCCAGTGTCATCAGGCCCTCGATCGCCTCGACGACCGTCCGGAGCGTGAGCGTCCGGGGTTCGACGGCAAGGGTGTATCCGCCGGCCGGACCGGCTTGAGCCAGCAGGATTCCGGCCTGCACGAGATCGGAGAGGATCTGGCTGAGATAGCCGCGAGGAATGGCCATGGCGGAGGCGATCGCTGCGGCCTTGCGGCGCGTGCCGTGATGAGAGGCGATGTCGAACACGGCGCGCACCGCGTAGTCGCCACGTCGGCTCAATGTGACTCGCACTACAACCTTGACTTCCTGTATGAATGTTCAGTCGATCGATTGACGATCGTTGATCGGCGGCGTAGCTTTGAAGGTAGCCGAGCGGGAGGGCGGCGTGGACGGCCGGGGAGACGCTTCGGGCACCACCGAGTCGAGATGGTGGACTGCCGGAAGGCTGGTGGTGATCGGGTTCGCCGGCGTGCTGCTCGTGCTGGCGCTCGTCCTCATCGTCGCGGTTGCCGGCGACCGCACCGAAGCGGCCCCCGGCGAACGGGAGAACGTCCTCGCCAACTCGTCCGATGAGTGCGTGACCTGCCACCGCCGGACGACGCCGGGCATCGTCGAGCAGTACGGGCATTCGACGATGGCGGCCGCCAACGTCTCCTGCGAGGACTGCCACGAAGTCGACGACGGCCACGCCGGTGCCGTGGAGCACGAGGGGACCTGGGTGCTGGCGGTGCCGACGACCGCCATGTGCGAGCGGTGCCACCCCGCCGAGACGCGCCAGTATCTCGCCAGCCGTCACGGCATCCCGGCCTACATCGCGATGACTGGCACGGAGGGCCTCAGCGCCGAGGTGCTCGAGATGTACGAGTCGATCCCCGAGGGCGGATTCGCTCCGGACAAGGAGCGCAAC
>CAYXHU010000178.1:0-4899 GCA_964464675.1 uncultured Acidimicrobiia bacterium | reverse complement strand
GCTTCGTGTGCTCCGTGCGTTGCGTCATCGTCCACGGACGCTACGGGGCGGGCCCGGCACAGACCAGGGCCGGAAGTCGGTCCCGGTCCGGCCGGGGGCTCGGGACGTCAATCCCCGGCCACGAAGTACACCCAGGAACCGTCCTCTGTGATCCCGACCCGGTAGCCGACGTAGCCGCCGAACGACTCGAACTGCCACAGGTTGTACTCCGAGTACAGCCCGAGCAGGGCGGAACGGTGCACTCCCGAGACCTGATCCCAGGGGAGCGCCGCCGCCGACGGCCACACGTAGTAGGTGGCGTCGCCGGCCTCCAGGGTGCCGTAGGGCAGGGCCAGCAGGCTGGAGAGGAACGCCATTGGCTGATAGCCGAGCACCTCCTCCTGCCGCCACTGGGCGATCGGGTCGTCCACCATCCCGAACGAGGAGGTGAACCCGTCGTCGGGG
The DNA here is from genome assembly GCA_964464675.1 of uncultured Acidimicrobiia bacterium. Taxonomy (GTDB): domain Bacteria; phylum Actinomycetota; class Acidimicrobiia; order Spongiisociales; family UBA11373; genus CAYXHU01. The sequence goes on along the minus strand of CAYXHU010000178.1, from coordinate 4,455 downwards.
AGCAGCGCGGCGACGCCCGGCCAGTCGCACAGCGCGGCGGCCTCGAACAGCGCGGCGCGGGTGGAGGCGACGGCGGCGGGCAGACCGGGCTCCTCGGGCAGCCGGTCGGGGGCGGCCGCGCCGCTGCACGCCGCCTCGTAGGGCTCACCCAGCTCGGCGAGCCGGTCCAGCGCGGCATACACCTCGGTCCGCAGCTCGCCCTGTTCGAAGCGCAGCTCGTCGATCGCCGCCTCGATCGTGTCGCGATCGGCACCGGGGTCCGATGCCACCCAGGCGTTGCCTTGCTCGATGATCTCCCGATGGATGCGGTCGAGCTCGTCGCCGAGCTGGTCCAGGCGGGCTCGCAGCTCGGCAGCCTGGGAGTCGATCGTGTCATTGGAGCCGTCGGAGGGCACTAGCCACACTGGGTGCTCGCGCACATTGGTCTGGCGTCCGTCCTGTGCGGACGCCTCCCAGGCGATGACTGCGCCGAGCTGGGCCTCGTCCACCTCGTAGGGGATAATCGCTTCCCAGTCTCCCCGGCAGCCGGTGCCGCAGGTGGCGGTGGCGAAGCCCTCCCAGATGATGAGGCCGTCCCCGTCCACCAGCGCCAGGCTGACGGTGGCCTCGAACACGTTGGCGGTTCCATTGACGACGAGCGGGTTCGTGCCGGTGCCCCAGTAGTAGGGCTCTTCGATCATCACCGCCGGGAGCAGGCTCTCCCAGTCGGCGCGGGTGGAAGGGTCGTTCACGATGATCCCCTCACCCCCGAAGACCGTCGTCGGAACCCCGTCGATCAGGAACCGCACCCCGCCGACGTCGTCGAAGGCGGTCATCGTGAACACCACCTGGGCGAGCCGGCCCATCATCGACAGCGACCCGCCGCCGCTGGTGAACTCGGCGGAGAGATCCACCGTTGCCACGCCGTCGGCGACGGTGACACCGTTGAGCACCGTGCCCTCCGGGATGGCGCTCGACATGGCCGGGATCGCCTCCGCTTCACCGGGGGTGGGCCCGGCGAGCAGGAAGGCGAGTGCCAGCTCATAGAGGTCGCCGACCGGCGCCGACAGCACCGCGGTGGTGCGCATCGCCGGCGCCAGGTAGGGCCCGGGCACGTTCTCGGTCCCGTTGTCGGCGAGGAACAGGTACACCGGGAACTCGACGGGCTCGGGAACCGGCCAGGTCGCTTGGGTGGTAGTGGTCGTTGCGGGGGTGCTCGCTGTGGTCGTGGTCGGGTCGGTGATCGTGGTGGTCGGCTCCGCAACGGACGTTGTGGATGCCGTGGTCGTCGACGACGACGATCCGGCGGCCACGTCGTCGTCTCCACCACCGAGCCACAGCAGCCAGGCTCCGCCGCCGATCAGCACGACGGCGGCCGCGGCGGCCGCCAGGGCCCAACCGCCGAGAGGGCGGCGCCGGGGTGATCCGGCGATGATCTGGTTCGCCCTCCCCATGGGGGGCGGGGGGAGGCGGTCTTCGGGCATGGGGTTCTGCTCCCTCAGGAGGTCGAACGGGTCGCGGCTCATGGGTCGCCTCCCGTCGCGTCGATGGCGGATTCCAGGCGGCGTCGGGCCCGGTGGAGCCGGATCGCCGCCGCATTCGGAGAGCAGGCGAGAACGGTGGCCAGGTCGGCCGGGCCCAGACCCTCCCAGGCGGCCAGGAGCAGGATCTCCCGGTCCTCGTCGCGCAAGGAATCGAGTGCCGCGAGGACCCCGGCTCCGGCGTCGGCGGGCGGGGCACTGCGCACCGGCTGCCCGGCGGCCTTGGCACCGAGGCGCTCCCGGCGTCGCCGCGACCGCTCGTGGTTGGCGACCACCTTGCGCGCCACCCCGTACAGCCAGGGAAGCGTGTCGGGCTCACCGGGGACCGACCGCAGCTTGCGCCACGCCACCGTGAAGATCTCGGCGGCCGCGTCGCCCGCCTCGTCGCGACCCACCCGGCGGGCGGCGTAGCCGTAGATCGCCGGGTAGTGAAGGGCGAACATCGCCCTGAAGCGCGTCTCGGGCGCTTCGGCCGCCTGGATCGGGCGGAAGGCCGTCATCGTGCTCTCCACAGTGGCACATGTCCGGGACACGCCGCGCATTTCGGGGTGTCGTGCTGATGACGGGCCCGGCGTACTCGGCCGGGCCGCGGCTACGGTTCACCCATGGCCCCTCCAATCATCCTCCCCGTGATCCTGTCCGGAGGCTCCGGCACCCGGCTCTGGCCGCTGTCGCGCCGCACACGTCCCAAGCAGTTCGCCCCGCTGGTGGGGGAGCGCACCATGGTGCAGGACACCGCCCTCCGGCTCCAGGGCATGGAGGGGGTGGCGCGCCCGATCGTGGTCTGCAACGAAGACCACCGCGACCTCGTCGATCGGCAGCTGGGAGACGTCGGGATGCCGCCGTCGCTGGTGGTCATGGAACCGGTGGGGCGCAACACCGCTCCGGCGGCCGCCGTCGCCGCCATGGCTGCCATGCGGGACGGGTCGGACCCGGTGCTGCTGGTGCTGCCCGCCGATCACGTGATTCGCGACATCGCCGCCTTTCGGGAGGCAGTCGTGGCGGGAGCCGACCTGGCGGCTCGCGACTACCTGGTCACCTTCGGCATCGTCCCCGACCGTCCCCACACCGGATACGGCTACGTGCAGCGGGGCGACCCGCTGCCCGGAGGGGCCGCCTTCACGGTGCACCGCTTCGTCGAGAAGCCCGACGAAGCCACCGCGGCGGCCTACGTGGCCGACGGGGAGCACTCGTGGAACAGCGGCATGTTCATGTTCACCGCATCGGCCTACCTCGCCGAGCTCTCCAAGCACGCCCCTGCGATGGTCGAAGGGTCCCGTGCCGCCCTCCAGGGCGCATCCGGGGAGTACGGGGCGCTGCTCCTCGATGAGGGGGCCTTCTCGGCGACCCCGGCGGACTCCATCGACTACGCGGTGATGGAGCGGACCGATCGCGCCGTCGTGATCGCCCTCGACGCCGGGTGGAGCGACGTCGGGGCGTGGCCGGCACTGTGGGAGATCGCCGAGCGGGACGAGCAGGGCAATGCCCTGCTCGGCGACGTGTACGTCGAAGGGGTCACGGGGTCGTACGTCCGCACCGGCGGCAGGGTGGTGGCCGTCGTCGGTCTCGACGACGTCGTCGTCGTCGAGACACGCGACGCGGTCCTCGTCGCGGCCCGCGACCGGGCCCAGGACGTCAAGGTGATCGTGGAACGGCTCAGCGCACAGGGCCGGCCCGAAGCAGAGGAGCATTCCGAGCAGTAGGAGGCGCCATGCGGGCGATGGTGCTGGAGCGGATCGGGGAGCGCCCGGTGCTGCGCGACCGGCCCGTTCCGGAACCGGGCACCGGTGAGGTGCTGGTCCGGGTCTCGGCCTGCGGGGTGTGCCGCACCGACCTGCACGTCGGCGACGGCGACCTCCCCGAGCCGTCGCTGCCGGTGATCCTGGGGCACGAGGTCGTGGGGACGGCGGAGGCGGTGGGATCGAACGTGTCCGGTGTGGAGCCGGGAGACCGGGTCGGGGTGCCGTGGCTCGGATGGACCTGCGGGGCATGCCGCTTCTGCTCGTCGGGGAGGGAGAACCTGTGCCCGCGGGCCCGGTTCACCGGCTATACCCGGGACGGGGGATTCGCCGAATACCTCGCGACCGACGCCAGGTACTGCTTTCGGGTGCCCGACCGATTCGGAGACGCCGAAGCGGCACCGCTGCTGTGCGCCGGCCTGATCGGATATCGCTCGTACCGGATGACCGGGGATGCCCCGCGCCTCGGGCTGTACGGGTTCGGTGCCGCAGCGCACATCCTGTGCCAGATCGCCGCCCACGAGGGCCGGGAGGTGTTCGCCTTCACCCGGCCGGGCGACCGGCGCGGCCAGGGCTTCGCGCGCAGCCTCGGAGCGGCGTGGGCGGGAGGATCGGACGAGCAGCCCCCGGCGCCTCTCGACGCGGCGATCATCTTCGCCCCGGTCGGAGACCTCGTCCCCGCGGCCTTGCAGGCCGTGGACCGGGGCGGCCGGGTGGTGTGCGCCGGGATCCACATGAGCGACCTGCCGTCGTTCCCCTACCGGATCCTGTGGGAGGAGCGGTCGATCGTGTCTGTGGCCAACCTGACCCGCGACGACGGCATCGGCTTCATGGCTGCCGCCGGCGACGTCCCGCTGCAGACCCACGTCGAGATCCACCCGCTCGAGGACGCCGCGACGGCCATGCAGCGTCTGCGCGACGGGGAGGTCGAGGGAGCTGCGGTCCTCACGCCGTGAGCGACGCATGCGACCCGCCGACCTGCCAGCATCGGGGGGTCCCCGAGGGGTGACGTGATGCGATTCGGGCACTTCGACGACGAGCGGCGGGAGTACGTGATCACCCGCCAAGACACGCCACTGCCGTGGCTCAACTACATCGGGGACGAAGGGTTCGTCGGCCTCGTGACGAACGCCGGCGGCGGCTATTCGTTCTACCGCGATCCGCGCTTGCGCCGGATCACCAGGTATCGGTACCAG
>CAYXHU010000177.1:0-4923 GCA_964464675.1 uncultured Acidimicrobiia bacterium | reverse complement strand
CTTGCCGTCCCGCACCCCACGTCGAGCACGAGCATCCCCAGCCGGGGCGGGGCGAGGGAGCTCCCCGCCTCCCGAGCGCCGCGCAGCAGCGGTTCGATGAGCGCGTCGTAGACGAACGAAGCCAACCGGTAGCCGGACACCGGAGGTCACGGTAGCCCGATCCGCCTCGACCGCCCGGTGGACGAGGGGCATCGGATGCCCGCGATCGGCCCTGCAGCAGGCGCCCCCCGGAACGACTGGGGTACATCGCCCCTAGGCACCGCTTCGGTGGCCGTCCTACGTTCCTGGTAAACCCACGACCCGAGGTGTGCGCATGCGGTTCCGGCCTGCGATCGACGCCAACACCGGCGAAATGTACCTGCCCGTGAGCGAACGGGGCCCCCAGCTGCTCGAGGAGCCGCTCCTCAACAAGGGCACCGCCTTCACTGCGGAGGAACGCGACGCCCTGGAGCTGCGCGGGCTGCTTCCTTCTCACACGTCCACGATGGAGGAACAGCTGGCCCGCGTCAGGCTGCAGATGGAGAACAAGCCCAACTCGCTGGAACAGCACATCTACCTGGCCGGTCTCCACGATCGCAACGAGACGCTGTTCTTCCGATACTTGCTCGAGAACCTGCACAAGACCGTGCCGATCGTCTACACCCCGGTGGTCGCCGAAGCCTGCACCCATTGGAGCAGGATCTTCAGGCATGCCAGGGGCATCTACGTGACTCCCGCCGACCGCGGGGTGATCGCCCGGGTGCTGCGCAGCCGCCAGGTCCGGGAGGCGGCGGTCATCGTGGCCACGGACAACGAACGGATCCTGGGGATCGGCGACCAGGGCTGCGGCGGCATGGGCATCCCGATCGGGAAGCTGGCGCTCTACACCGTCGGCGCTGGGATCCACCCGTCGCTCACCGTCCCGGTGTCGCTCGACGTCGGGACGAACAACAAGGAAGCTCTGGAGGACCCGCTCTACCTGGGATGGCGGGCACCCCGCCTGCGCGGTGAGGAGTACTGGTCGCTGATCGACGAGTTCGTGCACGCGGTCAAGGAGGTGTTCCCGAACGCCCTCCTCCAGTGGGAGGACTTCGCCAACCTCACCTCGTTCGAGGCGCTGGACCGGTACCGGGAGGTGCTTCCCTCCTTCAACGACGACATACAAGGGACCGCCGCTGTGGTCGTCGCCGGGCTGAAAGCGGCGATGCGGCGCACCGGGGGCCGGCTCGCCGAGCAGCGGGTCGTCATCCAGGGCGCCGGCTCGGCGGGCGTCGGGATCTACCGGCAGCTGAGCGCGGCGATGGCCGCCGACGGGCTCGGCCGGGAGGATCTGCACCAGCGCCTCTTCGTGCTCGATTCCAAGGGGCTGATCGTCGACAACCGCAGCGGCCTCGAACCGCGCAAGCGCGAGGTGGCCGTCCCCAAGAACGTCGTGTCGTCGTGGGGCATCCGCGGCAAGGAGATCTCCCTCGCCCAGGTGGTCGAGCACGCCGAACCGACCGTCCTGATCGGAGTGTCGGGTCATCCCAACCAGTTCACCGAGCCGATGATCAAGGCGATGGCGACGGCGGCCGAGACGCCGATCGTCATGCCGCTCTCGAACCCGACCTCCAAGGCCGAGGCGGTGCCCGAGGACCTCATCGCCTGGTCGGGCGGACGCGCTCTGGTGGCGACCGGCAGCCCGTTCGACGACGTCGTCCACGACGGGGTCAGGCACCGGATCGGCCAGGCGAACAACGTGTTCGTGTTCCCGGGGGCCGGTCTGGGGATCGTCGTCTCCCGGGCGAGGCAGGTGACGACGAACATGTTCAACGCCGCCGCCGACGCGCTGGCGAACAAGGTGACCGACGACCTCCTGGCCGCCGGGTCGCTGTACCCGCCGATCGACCGGGTACGAGAGGTCTCCCATGCGGTGGCCCACGCCGTCGCCGAGCAGGCGGTGGCCGACGGTGTCGCCGCGCCGATCGTGGACATCGAAGGCGTCATCGCCCGAACGATGTGGAACCCGGTCTACCTGCCCTACCGGCCTGCGTAGCGACCGTCAGGGGAGGGTGACGAGCAGGATCCGTGTCGGCGGCGTCTGCGCGGCCACCACGGCCCTGCCGGCCAGCCCGGTCACGTCGAGCACGGCTGCGCTGCCGGCAGCCTGCGATGTCACGACCACCTCGCCGATCTGCAGGCTGGCCGCTCCCCCACCCTCGACCACCAGGAACCGGGGGGCGGCCGAGACCGGGAGGTCCATGGTGCGCGCCACCCCGGCACCCCCCACCTCGACACCGGGGAGGCGGTGAGCGAGCGCCCCGACGAGCCGCAGGGCCACGGTGCCGTCGAAGCGGCCGACGATCTCGCGCTCGACCGTCTGGAGGAGCAGCACGTCGGCGTCGTCGAGCACCACGGTGAACCACTCGCCGCCGATCCCAAAGGACGAGGCCGCCCGGGTCCTCACCGAGGTCAGGTGTTCGAAGTAGGGCCGGAGGAGCGGGACGATCACCTCTCCCATGGAGTCGTGGATCAACACCGCCCGTCCCGGGACGACCGGGACCCCGCGGGTCTCGGATACGACCGCGACGGGCCCGGCCCCCGTGGGGATCCTGGTCACGTCCGGGGAGACCCCCCGCCATACCCGGTGGGTGGCCGCCTGCTCGCGGAACGACAGACCCATGAGGGCGACGAGGTCGCCGTGGCGGCGCTGTGTCCCGCTGTGGACCACGGCGGCGGGCTCCCACAACCCCGGCTCGAGATGCTCCACGACGGCGGCGGCCGCCTCGGACGCCCCGAGACGGGTCCAGTGGGTGTCGGTGCGGTGGTACAGCAGGAGGTCGCGGCTCTGCCCGGCTGCCCGGAGGGCGGCCCAGGTGTCCACGTAGACCGGGGAGCCTGAGAGCGCGGATCGCAGCAGGGCGCGGTTCTCGGCGGCGCAGGCAGCCTCGTCCGCCAGGCCGCCGAGGCGGTCGGGGTAGATCGCAGCCTTGTCGGGGGCGACCACGAGCACGACCTCCACGCCGGCCGCGGCGCCTGCCCTGGAGATGAGATCGAGCTCCCCGGCGATCTCGTCGGCTCGATCCGCGGTGATGCAGGGGACACGAATCGTGTCGGTCAGGAACAGCCACCCGTCCTCACCGAGGGACACCCTCGGGCTCGGGCTGTCCCCGAACACCCGGTAGTCAATCCAGGCGTCGGCTTCGACGGCGTGGTCGCGGCCCGGCAGCCGGTCTTCGAACCAGTCGCCCACGTCCGCATAGAGCGCCGAGTCGAGCAGCCGCCCGGGCACGAGCTCCGGTGCGGGGACCGGCGTCCGGTTCTCGACCTGAACGGGGCGAACCCCGGCCACGAAGGCGACCAGCGGAGCGGAGATCAGCACGAAGAACCAGACGACAACGGCCGGGCGCCCCGCCCGGGCGCCGCGCCGCCACACGGAGAGCAGGAACGTACGCATCAGAACCGGAAATACAGGAACGGGCTGAAGGTCCCGCTGGCGACCAGCAGCATGGCGTAGGGCAGAGCGAGCACCATCACGGCGGCCCGGGCGGCAGGCGCCCAGCGGGCCTCGCCTGAGGCGAGGAAGCGGCCGCCGACGAACGAACCGGGCAGCACCGCGACCGCGCCGGCGGCGACGAGCGTGACGGTCGCCTTGACCGTGAGCGCGTCGGCCACGGGGACAGGCACCCCGGAGCCCTGCCAGGTGAACAGGGCCTCCAGGTAGTCGCCGGCGTGCAGGACGGAATCGGCCCGGAACACGGCCCATCCGACCATCACGAGGAGCAGCGTCACGATCCTGCGCAGCGGAGCCCACGATGCGGAGCGCACCGGCCGCTGTCCGGTGAGGCGCTCCACGATGAGCAGCCCGCCGTGATATGCGCCCCAGGCGACGAACGTCCAGTCGGCGCCGTGCCACAGGCCGGTGAGCAGGAAGACCACCACGAGGTTGCGGTACGTGGCAGCCGCCGTCCCGCGATTGCCTCCCAGCGGGACGTAGAGGTAGTCCCGGAACCAGTTGGACAGCGTGATGTGCCAGCGCCGCCAGAAGTCGGTGATCGACAGCGCCGAGTACGGGCGCCTGAAGTTCTCCGGGAACGTGAAACCGAGCATGCGCCCCAGCCCGATGGCCATGTCCGAGTACCCCGAGAAGTCGAAGTAGATCTGCACCGTGTAGGCGGCGAGACCGATCCAGGCGGCCGTCGTGGTCAGCTCGCCTCCGGGAAGGCCGAACGCAGCGTCGGCGACCGCGGCGACCGCGTCGGCCACCACGACCTTCTTCACGAGGCCGTGGGAGAAGCGGAGCACACCCTGTGCCACGTCGTCCAGCCGGGTGTGCCTGACCCGCATCTGGTCGGAGATCTCGTGGTAGCGGACGATCGGTCCGGCGATGAGCTGCGGGAAGAGCGACACGTACAGTGCGAAGTCCACCGGACTGCGAAGGTGCCGTGCCCGGCCCCTGGCTACGTCGATCGTGTAGGACATCGACTGGAACGTGAAGAACGAGATGCCGATCGGCAGCGCGATGTTCGTCCAGGCGATCGTGCCGATGCCGAGCGCCGAGCCGACGTCGTTCCACTGGTCGACGAAGAAGTTGGCGTACTTGAAGTACCCGAGCAGGCACAGGTTCACCCCGACACTGGTGCCGACCGCTGCGGCGCGCCATCGGGGACGGTCGCGATCGTGTCCGATCTCGGCCAGCCACCCGGCCCAGTAGTCCACGGCGATCGAGGCGAGGAGGATGAGGACGAACGCCCCGCCGCCCCAGGTGTAGAAGAGGAGCGAGGCGACCAGCAGCACCCCGTTGCGCAACCGCTTCGGCGCCGCCCAATGGAGCAGCAGGGCGGCCGGCAGGAACAGGAAGAGGAACTCGACCGACGAGAAGACCATGGCGGCGAGCGGATGCTACCCCCGTGAGCCGCCGGTCACTCGCCGCGCCGAGTCACGAACGCCCCTTGGCCTCCTCGA
>CAYXHU010000176.1:0-4930 GCA_964464675.1 uncultured Acidimicrobiia bacterium | reverse complement strand
CGTCAACCCCGACCACCTGCGGCGGCGGATCGGCTACGTGATCCAGCAGATCGGCCTGTTCCCCCACCGCACCATCGCCGAGAACATCGGCACCGTCCCCCAGCTGCTCGGCTGGGACAAGTCCCGCATCAGCGCCCGGGTGGACGAGCTGCTCGAGATGGTCGGCATGGAGCCCGAGATCTACCGGGACCGGTATCCGAAGGAGCTGTCGGGAGGACAGGCTCAGCGGGTCGGCGTGGCCAGGGCCCTCGGCGCCGACCCCGACGTCCTCTTGATGGACGAGCCGTTCGGCGCCATCGACCCGATCACGAGGGACCGGCTCCAGAACGAGTTCCTGCGCCTCCAGGCCGAGCTCCGCAAGACGATCGTGTTCGTCACCCACGACATCGACGAGGCGATCAAGATGGGGGACCGGATCGCCATCCTGCGGGCCGAGTCGCACATCGCCCAGCTCGACACCCCGGAACGGATCCTGGCCCAGCCCGCCGACGAGTTCGTCGAAGACTTCCTCGGCGGCGGTGCAACCCTCAAGGGGCTCAACCTGCGCCGGGTCGGCGAGATCGAGCTCGGTCGACTGCCGGTCATCGAACCGACCACCCCTCGCGACCAGGCGATCAGCCTGCTCCGTTCCTCCCCGGACGACGACTTCCTGCTGCTGCTCGACGGCGAAGGGCGTCCGTCCCGCTGGATCGACGAGGCCAATCTCAACGATCCCTCCACTCCGCTGGAACGGGCCGGGCTGACCGTCATGGTTCGCGTGGAGCCGGAGGACACGCTCGCCGACGCCCTGGAGTACATGCTCCAGTCGGCCCACGGCGGCGCATGCGTGGTCGACGCCAGGGGCCGCTACCAGGGCGTGATCCGCCTCGAGACGATCATGCGCGAGATCAACGCCATGCAGGAGGCGGCTCGGCGCCACGCCGCCGAGCTGCGGGCCCAAGAGGAACAGTCATGACGGCCGCCACCCAACCGGCCGGGCGCTTCACCAGGTGGCGAAGCCGGACGATGGGCGACGTCACCGGGTGGATAGGCCTCGTCATCACCCCGGCGATGGCCCTCCTGCTGCTGGCCACGATGCTGTTCGTCTGGAACACCGCGGAGATCGACCAGACCACCCGGAACATCCTCGAAGGAGCCAAACTCAGGGCCCAGTTCGAGGAGCACCTGTTCATGGCCGCCTGGTCCACGGTGTTCGTCATCGGAATCGCGGTTCCCGCCGGGATCTTCCTCACGAGGCCGCGCTTCAAGCGGTATGCCACCCCGGTGCTCACGTTCGCCAGCTCCGGCCAGGCGATCCCGGCCTACGGCCTGCTGATCCTGTTCTTCACCTGGCTCGGCACCGGCCCGTGGACGGCGATCGCCGCCTTCACCCTGTACGCCATCTTGCCGGTGCTGCGCAACACGATCGTGGGCCTCGAGCAAGTGGACGACGCGATCATCGAAGCCGGGCGCGGCATGGGCCTCTCCAAGATGCAGGTGCTGCGCCGCATCGAGCTGCCTCTCGCCGTGCCGGTGATCCTCGCCGGGATCAGAACGGCCCTCGTGATCAACGTGGGCATGGCGGCGCTGGCCGTGTTCATCGGCGGCGGCGGGCTCGGGGAGACGATCAACAGCGGGCTGAAGCTGCGGCGCGACATCGCCACCTTCATGGGAGCCGGCATCGTGGCCCTGCTGGCGCTGGTCATCGACTGGCTGGCGGCTCTCGCCGAGCGGTACCTGCGACCCAAGGGGATCTAGGGAACGGGGGGCGGCCCGACATCGAGGCGCCGCCCCCCGGCGCACATCGGGGGCCTCAGCCCTCCTCCCAGCCGTTGGTGATCGGGAGCCTCCGGTCCCTCCCGAGCGCCTTTGCAGACACGCGGACGCCCGGAGCGGCCTGGCGCCGCTTGTACTCGTTCCGATCCACCAGTGCGGCCACCTGCTCCACCACCGCCTTCGGGAACCCCGCCTTCACGATCGCCGCCACCGACATGTCCTGTTCGACGTACCGCTCCAGGATCGGATCCAGCACGTCGTACGGCGGCAGCGAGTCGGAGTCGAGCTGGTCGGGACGCAGCTCGGCAGACGGCGGCTTGGTGATGATGGCGGCCGGGATCAGCTGCTCTTCCCGGTTGCGCCACTCCGCCAGCTCGTAGACCTCGTTCTTGAAGACGTCCTTGAGCACCGAGTAGCCGCCTGCCATGTCGCCGTACAGCGTGGCGTACCCGACCGACATCTCCGACTTGTTCCCGGTCGCCAGCACCATGCCCCCGAACTTGTTGGAGATCGCCATGAGGATCGCGCCGCGGGCCCGGGCCTGCAGGTTCTCCTCGGCAACCCCCGGCTCCGTGCCCTCGAACGTGTCGGCGAGCGCTTCCAGGAACCCCGAGTACGGAGGCTCGATCGCCACTTCGGAGAACCGGATGCCGAGGTTGGCGGCCAGAGCCCTGGAGTCCTCCACGGAGCCGGCCGACGAGTAGCGGCCCGGCATCGTGACGCCCCATACCCGCTCGGGTCCCAGTGCATCGGAGGCGATAGCAGCGGTGAGCGCCGAGTCGATGCCCCCAGACAGCCCGACCACAACACCCGGGAACCCGTTCTTCTCGACGTAGCCCGCCAGCCCGAGGCAGAGCGCCCGGTAGACCTCCTCCGGGTCGCCGAGCAGCGGGGCCGATTCGGGAACCGGCTCCGGCTCACCCTCCAGCAGGGTTCCCCGGCTCACCACCACCGCGTCGACGTCGCTGCGCCCCTCTTCCGGGAGCGGCACGTCTACCCAGAACATCTCCTCCTCGAACTGCGGCGCCCGGTACAGCAGCGTCCCGTCGGCGGCGAACACCATGCTGTCACCGTCGAAGACCAGCTCGTCCTGGCCGCCGACCAGGTTCAGGTACACCAGCGGCAGCCCGGTCGCCGCCACGCGCTCCCGCAGCATCGCCTCCCGCTCGGCGTGCCTCCCCCGGTGGTACGGAGAGCCGTTGACGTTCAACAGGATGTCCGCCCCCGCCGCGGCCTGCGCCGCCACCGGGCCGTCGGCCACCCAGATGTCCTCGCAGATCGACACCCCGGCCACCACCTCGTTGATCTCCCAGAGCGCAGGCGCCGCAGGGCCCGCCGCGAAGTAGCGGTCTTCGTCGAACACCCCGTAGTTGGGGAGCACCCGCTTGTGGTAGATGCCCCGGACCCGGCCGCCGGACAGAAGCGCGGCCGCGTTGTGGAGCCGAGGGGGACCCGCATCGTCGCGCGCCCCTCCCCGATCCACGAACCCGACGACGGCGACCGTCGCCCCTGCGTCCTTCGCCAGCGAGTGCACCGCGGCGACGTTGGCGTCGACGAACGCCTTGCGCCACAGGAGATCCTCCGGCGGATACCCAGTGAGCGCCAGTTCCGGCAGCAGCAGCACATCCGCCTGGCACTCCTCGGCCCACCGCATCGCCTCGCGGATCCGGCCGCTGTTCCCTGCGACGTCGCCGACGGCCAGATCGATCTGGGCGCAGGCAACCCTCATGTAGTCGGTCATAAGGGATGAGGCTATCGCTTCAGGGGCTCCGCACCATCGCGGCGCGGAATCCCACCACTGCGTCGTGGAGTGCCTGCCCGGCCGCCGCAGCGCCCTCTGCCTCGAGCACCCGGCGCACCAGCGCCGAGCCGACGATCACCCCATCGGCGACCCGGGCCGCCGCAGCAGCCGCCTCCGGCGTCGAGATGCCGACACCGAGCACGAGCGGCACGTCGGTGACGGCCCGCACCCGGGCGGCCAACCCGGCGGCCCGCTGCGATGCCGAAGCGCGCTCCCCGGTCACCCCCATCTCGGCGATCCCGTAGACGAACGGCGGATTCGCCTCGGCCACCTTGCGCAGCCGCTCATCCGACGTCGTGGGCGCCGCGAACAGGACCAGGCCCAGGCCCACGGCCTCGACCGCCGCGGCGATCGGACCCGCTTCGTCCACCGGCAGGTCGGCGACGATCACCGCGTCGGCTCCACTCTGCGCCGCCCGCGACGCGAATGCCTCGGCTCCGGCATGCACGACCTGGTTGCAGTAGGTCATCACCGTGCACGGCAGCCCGGTGCGCTCCTTCACTGCGGCGGTGATCCGGAATGCCTCCGCGAGCGTCGTCCCCGCCTCGAGGGCGGCGGTGCCGGCCCGCTGGATCACCGGACCGTCCATGAGCGGGTCCGAATACGGGAAACCCACCTCGAAGGCGTCGGCGCCCGCATCCGCCATCGCCGCGAACAGGTCGGGCGAAGCCCCGGGATCGGGGATCCCGGCCATGAGGTACGGCATCAGGACGGCCCGGTGCTCTCCGGCGGCCCGGGCGAACAGGTCGGCGAACGGTCCGGTCACAGCCCACGCTCCTTCACCTGGGCGACGTCCTTGTCGCCCCTCCCCGACAGGTTGAGCACGACCGTGCGCCCGGCCAGCGCGGACCGCTCCCGTACGATCCACGCCAGGGCGTGGGCTGGCTCGAGAGCTGGGATGATCCCCTCCGTGCGGGACAGCAGGCGCATCGCGTCGAGCGCCTCGTCGTCGGTCGCCGATTCGTAGCGGGCCAGCCCCGAGTCCTTGAAGAACGAATGCTCGGGCCCGACGCCCGGGTAGTCGAGCCCGGCCGACACGGAATGGGCCTCGAGCACCTGACCCTCGGAGTCCTGGAGCAGGTACGTGCGCGAGCCGTGCAGCACCCCAGGAGTTCCGGCCCCCAGGGAGGCGCCGTGCTTGCCGGATTGCAGCCCGAACCCGGCCGCCTCCACCCCCACGAGCTCCACCCCCGTGCCGGCGAACGGATGGAACATGCCCATGGAGTTCGACCCGCCGCCGACGCATGCGACCACCACGTCGGGCAGGTCGTTCCCCACCTGGGCGAGCGTCTCCTCCCCGATCACCCGCTGGAACTCCCGCACCATCCACGGGAACGGGTGCGGCCCGACCACGGACCCGATGATGTAGTGGGT
>CAYXHU010000175.1:0-4940 GCA_964464675.1 uncultured Acidimicrobiia bacterium | reverse complement strand
GGCCTGCACCAACGTGCCGGCCTCCCCGACGAAGCCGTCGTCGAGCTGCACGGCAACGCGCACTGCACCGTCTGCGTCCGGTGCTCCGAACGCCGGCCGACGGCAGAGATCCTGGAGCGGGTACGTTCCGGGGACGAGGATCCGTCGTGCCCGGTGTGCGGAGGGATCCTCAAGACCGACGTGGTGTTCTTCGGCGAGACCCTCCCGCCGGCGGCAACGGCGCGCGCCTTCGACCTCGCCGAGGAGTGCGACGCGGTCATCGCCGTGGGCTCCACCCTGTCGGTGTTCCCCGCCGCCTACGTCCCGCTCGAGGCCATCCAGGATGGTGCCCCCCTCGTCATCGTCAACCGGGGCCCCACGGACATGGACCACCTCGCCACCGTTCGTGTCGATGCGCCGGCCGGGGCGTTCCTCCCCGAGCTCGTCTCCCTGCTGCCCTGACCCGCTCGGCGTCGCCCGGCGCTTCGCTAGGTCACTCCTAGTAGCCGCCCTGACCACGAATAGTGCTTAACCACGCTCTGTTGCCGCCGATGCTCAGAGTATGCATATCGGCCACTTTGAGCAGTCACAGAGGCGCAGCGTCCACCGCTTCGGCGCAGCCGCCCTGGTGGTCTCCCTGGCACTCGCCCTCCTTCCGGCCGCCCCCGAGCACGCCGCCGCCGACCAGCTGTTCGTCCTCGAGGGTGGCGGGTACGGGCACTCGGTGGGCCTCAGCCAGTTCGGGGCCTACGGCATGGCTCTCCAAGGGCACACCGCCGAGGAGATCCTCACCCACTACTACACGGGAACCACCGTCGAGCCGGTGGACCCGGCGGTGCTCGCCTCCCCTCTCTGGGTCAACCTCAGTTCCGAACGTGCGAGTCTCTCGCTGACCACGATCGGCACGGGCCACGGCCCGGCGGTCCCGGTCCGCTACACCCAGGCCGGATCCTCCCTGCAGGCCGGACCCGGGGAGACGGCCACCATCGACAGGCTCGCCGACGGCACGTGCCGGATCCAGACCCCCCAGGGCACCCTCGTCGGATCCTGCACCATCGATGTCGAATGGGACGGCCGGGAGCCGGAGCCGGCGACGGCCGTCGTCCTCGGCGGGTGCAGTCTCCCCAACTGGAACAACCCATCCGGCACCGTGTACCAGCCGTGCGCCTACGCCCGCGGCGGCCTGCGAATCCGCCCCGACGACAACTCGAACACGGTCCAACTCTCCGTGGAGATCGACATCGAGTCGTACGTGCTCGGCATCTCCGAGAGCCCGTACTTCTGGGGAAGCTCCGGCGGCATGGAGGCGCTACGCGCCCAGGCCATCGCGGCCCGGACCTATGCCCTGCGCAAGGCGTACGACCGCGGCGACCCGGCGGGCCGACCCTGGTGTGCCTGCAATCTCTACGACACCACGGTGGACCAGTTCTACGTCGGTTGGGGTCACGGGACCGACGAATGGGTCGAAGCAGCCACCTCCACCGTAGGATTGGTCGTCACCCACCCCTCCACCATCCAGGACGGGGTGCAGCGTCCCATCGAGGCCTTCTACTCGTCGAGCACGTTCGGCTGGACTGAGCACTCCGAGCACGGGTTCAGCGCATACCTCCCCTATCTGCGCGGCGTGGACGACCACTGGAGCCAGCTTCCGGAGGTCGGCAACCACTCGGCCCGCTGGACGGTCGAGCTCAGCGGAGCCCAGCTCGCCGACCGCCTGCCCGGGCTCTCCACGGTCACCGGTGTCGAGGTCGCGGCGTGCTCGCCGAGCGGAGCCATCCTCGAGCTCACCTTCCGCGGCTCCGGGGGCCCGAAGACGTTCCGAACCTCCGAGCTCCGCACCCGGCTCGGCATCAAGAGCATGCAGATCTACAACGTCGGGGCTCCCCCTCCTGCGGAACTCCCCTGCCCCGGCCCCGGGACCGATCCCCTGCCGCCCGGCGGTCCGGTGTCGGTGTCGGGAATCCGGATCGACGACGACATGCACGAGGACTCCCGAGGGGACGGCGACGGGATCGCCGAACCCGGAGAGATCATCGAGCTGTACGTCGCCCTCGGCAACGAAGGCGACTCCGTGTCCGGCATCGACGCCGGCCTCGACTCACCGGACCCGGCGATCACGGTGCTCTGGAACGAGCGTTCGGCCTACCCGGCTCTGGCCCCCGGAGCGACCGAGGAGAACCAGGAGGACTGGGACATCGCCATCGCCGAGACCGCATCGGGGACGGTGATCCTCGAGATGACCGTCACCGCGGCAAACGGAGGGCCGTGGACGGTCGACGTCCCCTTGACCATCGGAACGTCCGTCGACGTCCCCGGGGGGCGCGCCACCGGGATCGTCTCCCTGGGAGACGTCGGAGGCGGGCTCGGAGAGGACGTGGCCGTCACGTACGAGTCGGCATCGGGCGCACCCCGCCTGCGGGTCCTCGACCCGATCACCGGAACCACGATCAGCGACGTCCAGATCGGCGCCAAGGACTTGGCCGTGGCCGACCTGGAGCCGGTGCCGGGTACCTCCGAGGTGGCAGTCCTGCTGGTGTCCCCCGGGACGCCGGCCGTGGTGAGGATCCACGACGCGGCCACCGGCGAGCGAACCGGCACGCGCCGCTTCGGGGGCGCCCGCCAGATCGCCTGGAGCCACCTCGTCGTCGTCCCCGCAGGCACGCCCGACGGCGGCACCGCCCTCGGCGTGTTCGGGGTCGCGGCGACCGGGGGCAGGAGGGTGGTCGTGAAGAGCGCCGAGACACCCGAGCGGATCTCCGTGCTCCGCGTCGCCCGGCACACGGACGTCGCCGACCTCGTCCGGCTCACCGACCGGTCCGGGGACGGCACTCCCGATGTCGCGGTGATCGGCCGCCGATCCTTCGGAAGTGACGTCGCCCTCGTGTTCGATCCCGTCACCGGCTCGCAGGTCGCCTCCGTGCCGCTCCCGGCCCGCGATGCCACCGCGCTGGCCGCCCCGCTCGGCGACGACCGGCTGGTCGCGGTGTCCGTCGGTGCCGACGGGAGAGCCCAAGTAGCGACCGTCGATCCGGCTTCGGGCGAAGCGGGCACCGAGCTGCCGCTCGAGCTGTGGGAGCCGACCTCCCTGGCCGTGCTCCCGTCCGGGCACGGCATCGCCGTCCTCGGCCGGGGAGCCGACGGGACGCCTGCGGCCCTGGTGGTCGATCCGACGACCGGAGCACTCCTGTCGACCCAGCACCTGCCGGGAGGAACCCCGGTGGGCCTGGCCGCGCCGGACGGGGATCGCCCCGGTACCCCAACGGTCGCCAGCCTCATCGAGCTCGAGGCCGCGGCCTCCATCGAGGTGCGCGACGCGTTCACCGGCGTAGCGGTGCGATCGATCCCGGTCGCCTGAACGCGGCGCGCTCGGCCGGCGGGCCGGCACCGCGTGGGCAATCATCCCCGACCCGACCGGGGTTCCGGGGCGGTGCACTAGCATCCTGCGCCGCGCCGGCCGCCGCATCCATGAGATACCCCAGCACCCCGCAGCGCCTCGCCGGAGGGTCGGGCACCACGTACATGGTGGTCGGCACGCTCATCGCCGCCGTCGCCGCTTACCTGTTCCAGCTGGTCGCCGGGCGGGTGCTCGGACCCACCGAGTTCGCCCCGATCACCGTCTTGTGGACCATCCAGTTCCTCGTGTTCACCACGGTCTTCATCCCGATGGAGCAGCTGACGATCCGCCGGCTGAACGCCGCCGTCGCCTTTGCCGCGCCATGGCGGCTGTTCTTGTGGGTGATCGGGGTCGCAGTGGTCGCTTCGGTGGCGTTCACGGCGCTCACGCTCGACCAGTTGTTCGGGGGCGACTCCGTGTATGTGCCCATCACGGCGGTGCTGATCCTCGCCTACGGAGGGTTCGCGCTGGGAAGGGGCTTCCTGGCCGGCCGCGGCCGCTACCGGGAACACGGCCTGTCAACGCTCACGGAATCGGTGCTGCGCCTCGTGCTGGCCGTCGCGCTGCTCGCCGCCGGCGCCGGGGCACCCGGGCTCGCCTGGTCGCTGGTCGCCGGCGCGCTCGTGGTCTGGCTCTGGCGGCCCTTCCGCGGGGAACGCTCCCTCGATGCCGGGAGGACACCGGAGCGCGGCACCGGAGGCGCCCTCGCCCGCTTCGTGACCGCCAACGGTGCGTCGCAGACGATCCTGGCGGCCGGCCCGCTGGTGGTGGGCGCCCTCGGAGCTCGGCCGGCCGAGGTGAGCGTGTTCTTCGAGACCACGCTGTTGTTCCGGGCCCCGCTCACCGTGGCCTACAACCTGATCTCGCGCGTCCTGCCGCCCTTCACCCGCATGGTCGAACGCGGGGAGGCGGCGACGCTGCGCCGCTGGGCCGCCCGGATCGGTGCCGGGGGCGTCGCCCTGGCCGGGCTCGGCTACGCAGGAGGCCTCGTGGCAGGGCCGGCCATGGTCGAGATACTTCTCGGCGCCGAGTTCCGGCCGAGCGCTGCCCTGGCGGCGTACGCTGCCGCAGGCATGGCGATCGCCACCGTGGCCCTCTTCGCCCAGCAGATGCTCATCGCCATGCAGGCCACCACCGTCCTAGCCGCCTCGTGGCTCGCCGGCCTCGTCGTCGCAGCCGCCGTCATCTGGATCGGAGGGGACGACGCATCGCTGCGGGTCGCTCGGGCGTTCCTGGCGGGAGAGGCCGTGGCCTTCGTGGGGATCATCACCGCGGTGACGACCCGTCGCGTCTGAGGGGTTCAGCGAGCCCCGTACCCGGACAGCACCGTCCACACGCTGCGCCCCATGATCTCCAGGTCGAGCCAGGGCGACAGGTGCTTCACGTAGTACAGGTCGTACGAGAGCTTCTCGATCGTGTCTGCGTCGTTGTCGGCGTACCCGAAATTGACCTGCGCCCACCCGGTGATGCCGGGACGGACCAGGTGACGATGGGTGTAGAACGGGATGGTGTCGGAGAAGCGCTCGACGAACGGGCCCTGCTCCGGACGAGGGCCGACGAGGCTCAG
>CAYXHU010000174.1:0-4952 GCA_964464675.1 uncultured Acidimicrobiia bacterium | reverse complement strand
GGGCATCTCGGCAAGGGTCTGCATGAAGTGTTCCACGCCGATCGCCAGGTAGAGGGCACGCGCCTCGACGTACACCTGGCCCGCGTCGTCGCTCCCGACGCCGGCCGCCCACAGCTTGCGGCCGTCCCGGGAGGTGAGCCACGCCTCGCCGCGAATCGTCATGCCGAGGCGGATCGGCCGCCGAAAGTCGAGTTCGAGGTGAGCGGTGACCGCCGGTGTGTTGTGGGCCACCGGCACGAATCCCATGAGGTCGTCGAGGAACGCGGCGGTCCCACCGCCGTGCACGACGCCCGGGCCACCCTGCAACCAGGGGGCGAACTGGATGTCGGCCACCACCCGGTCGCCCTCGATCCTCGGCTGCAGCTTCAACCCGTGCTCGTTCTCGGGCCCGCACCCGAAGCACCATGGGAGATGGAACGGCGGAAGCCCCGCTCCCTCCGGCATCGGCACCACCGTGCGCGGCGACGTCATGAGGCGAACGGATCGCGCCCGGACGCCACCTCGCGACGCACCGTCGCGGGATCGGCCGTCAGCAGGTCCGGGTCCACCGAGGCCACGAGCGACCGGCGCGCCGCGGCGTCGTGGGCGATCCCGGGGACCATGCGCACCCTGGCGCCGGCCGGCCCGGAGGGCGCCTCTCCGCCGTCGGACCGGAGGCCGAGCAGCAGTTCTGCGACCTGTGCGTCGACCGCGGTGGGGGCCCTTCCGAAGCGGGAGGCCCGTGCCGACATCAGCGCGCCCAGCGCCGCCTCCACGTCGTGGCGGTCCTCCCCCGGCTCGAGCGTCCATTCCCGCGATGCGACGAGGCGCAGCGCATACCCGGTGTCCGGTCCCGGCGTGCCGAACGCGCCCCCCCAGGGCACCTCCCCGGGCGATCCCAGGTCGCCCGGACGGGATGGGGCCCAGCGACGCGCCGGCGCGGGATGGGGAACGGCGCGCGGGAGATCCTCGATCCCGAGCTGGACGTTCGGCTGCTGACCCACGAGACCTCCTCGACGACCAGAGCTATGTTGTCACATCCCGGAGATGGCGGGCATGCCAGTCCAGGATCGCCTCGAACCGCTCCTTGCGGTGCTTCGGCTTGCCGCCTCGAGACAACTCGTGCCCCTCGCCGGGGAAGCGGAGCATCTCCACCTCCACCCCGCAAGCGGCCAGCACGGAGAAGAGCTGTTCGGCCTGCTCGATGGGGCACCTCCAGTCGTGCTCCGAGTGCACGATGAGGCACGGGGTCGTGATCCGGTGCGCCTGTGAAAGCGGCCCGGCCCGCCACAGCCGATCCCAGCCCTCCTCGTAGTCCCACCCGGTCAGGTACATGGACGGGAACCAGTGACCGATGTCGGAGGTGCCTGCGAACGAAGTGAACGAATAGAGCCCGCGCTCGGGGACGGCGCTGCGCCACCGGTCGTCCACGGTGAGGATCTTGGCGGTCATGAACCCGCCGTAGGAACCTCCCATGATCCCCATCCGGCTCCGATCCAGCCGCCGGAATCGGTCGAGGGCTGCGTCCACGACCGCGAGCAGGTCTTCGAGATCGACCGGCCGCTCCTCCTCCCATGCGTCGACCGGGGCTCTCACGAACGCCGTGCCCTTGCCGCTCGAGCCTCTCGGGTTGCAGGCGACGACGCCGTACCCGGCGGCGGCATACACCTGGAACTCGTCGAAGAACCCGTAGCCGTACTGTGTTGCGGGGCCGCCGTGGATATTCAGCAGCAGCGGCACCTGTTCCTCACCGTCCGGGAGGAAGGCCCAGGCGTCGATCGCCACCCCATCGCGCTCCACCGTGAAGGCGACCGGTTCGATCCACGGTTCCGACGACTCGGTCAGCCTGTGCTCCGCCACTCCGTCGTACCAGAAGAGGGCACCCGGATCGGTCGGCGACGTCGCCGCGAACGCGAACGCCGTCCCATCCCGCGTCGGCGACATGCCGGTGATCAGCCGATCCCCGGCGAGCACGTCGGAGGTCGACCCATCCGGCTCGATGCGGACCACCCGCAGCCGCCCCGCGTCCTCGACGATGATCAGGCAGGCGCCGCCGTCGAGCCACTGCGGGCCGGCCGGGGCGATCGCAGGCGCCTGGGAGAACACACTCCTGTCGAGATGGCTCGCCACCGGGACGGCCGCACCGTCGTCGAGGCGATGCAGCGCGAGCACACCCGGGTAGTCGCCCGGATCCGGGACTCCGATGGCGAAGCAGACTCCGTCGGGCCGGTAGGAGACGTTGTACCAGAGCCCGACGTCGCAGAGGGGGCGCAGATCGCCCCCCGACGCCGGGACCTCCCAGACCTGGGATCCCGGATCGATGCCGCGCCGCTCGTGGCGGGCCGACATGAAGGCGATCGCCTCGCCGTCCGGACGCCACACGACCCCGGCGTCGTGGTACTCCCCTTCGCTCACCGCGGCGGGTTCGGATCCGCCCGCCGGGTCCACCAGGTAGACGTTGGATCGCCGGTCGTGCCTCCATCCGAGGTTGTCGTGGCGGTACCCGGCCCTGCTCACCCGCCGGGGACGCCGGCCTCGCTCGTCCTCGTCGAGGTCGTCCCATTCGTCCGTCCACGACACCCCCACCACCGCCAGCCGGGAGCCGTCGGGCGACCACTCGGCCTCGGTGGCGCCGAGCGGGAACGACGTGATCACCTCGGCCTCTCCACCGGCGGCCGGCATCACGGCGACCTGGGGAACGGCCTTGTCTCCGCTCCCGGCGCGCTGGAACACCAGGCGCTCACCGTCGGGAGACCAGCGGGGCCTGGCGTCGCCCGGCCCGGTCGTGAACGGCCGAGCCTGCTCCCCGTCCCAGAGCCACAGACGGCGCTCGTATCGGTCCTCGCCGAGGTCCATGCGGGTCACCACGAAGGCGATGCGGACCCCGTCCGGGTGGAGGTTCGGGTCGGAGACGGTCGAGTACGCGGCGAGGTCGTCTGGAAGCATAGGAACGGAGGCTAGTGCTCTACGGGCCGGGCACGTGCCACGGGACGGCCACCCCCGTCTGCACCTTCCAGAGCGCCGCGTACACGCCGTCGGCGGCGACCAGGTCGTCGTGGTGCCCCTCCTCGACGACCCGGCCGTGGTCGAAGACGTAGATCCTGTCGGCGTTGCGGATCGTGGACAGGCGATGGGCGATCACCAGCGTGGTGCGATCGCGGGTGATCCTCTCCAGCGACCGCTGGATGGCTGCCTCGGTCTCGTTGTCCACCGACGACGTCGCCTCGTCGAGGACGAGGATCGGCGGGTCCTTCACGATCGCCCGGGCTATCGACAGCCGCTGCCTCTGGCCTCCCGACAGTTTCTGCCCGCGCTCCCCGACCACCGTGTCGTAGCCGTTCGGCAGCCGCATGATGAAGTCGTGGGCTTCGGCGACGG
This sequence comes from uncultured Acidimicrobiia bacterium, assembly GCA_964464675.1. GTDB lineage: Bacteria > Actinomycetota > Acidimicrobiia > Spongiisociales > UBA11373 > CAYXHU01. Next base: position 1,595 of record CAYXHU010000174.1, on the reverse strand, counting down.
CCGCCGCTCCGATCACGTCGTCGTCGGAGGCCCCCGGCCTCCCGTAGGCGATGTTGTCGCGCACGGTGCCGTGGAACAGGAAGACATCCTGTCCGACCAGGCCGACCGCGCCGCGCAGCGACCGGAACGACAGTTCGCGGACGTCGTGCCCGTCGAGGTGCACGCCGCCTCCCGTGACGTCGTAGAACCTCAAGAGCAGCTTGACCACGGTGGTCTTCCCCGCACCGGTGGCGCCTACCAGTGCCACCGTCTCGCCGGGTCGGATCTCGATCGACAGACCGTGCAGCACCTCGGACCCTGATGGGTATGCGAAGCGCACATCGCGGAAGTCGACGTGCCCGGCGACACGGGCCGCGGGCAGCGACACCGGCCCGCCGACCACCGTCGGATCGGTGTCGAGCAGATCGAAGATGCGGTTCGTCGACGCCATCGCCCGCTGGTAGAGGTCTACGGTCTCGCCGAGGCTGGTGAGCGGCCACAGGAGCCGCTGTGAGATGAAGACCAGCACCGAGTAGGTGCCCACTGCGAGCGCGCCGTCGGCGACGAGGAATCCACCGTAGGTGAGGGTCGCCAGGAACCCGGCGAGGATCGCGATTCGGATGAGCGGGGAGAAGGCCGACGAGAGCCGGATCGCCTCGCGGTTGGCCGCCCGGTACTCGTCGCTGCTCGCGGCGATGCGCACCACCTCGTGCTCCTCGGCGGTGAAGCTCTTGATGGTCGCGATTCCCGCCAGGTTGTTGGCGAGTTGGGAGTTGAGCAGACCGACACGGTCCCGCACCACCGAGTAGCGCGGCGCGATCCTGCGCTGGAACAGGAACGAGCCCCACAGCACCACCGGCATGGGGAGGAACGCCAGCCACGCCACCTGCGGCGCGACTACGAAGAAGATGGCCCCGATCGTGAGCACCGTCGTGGCGACCTGGATGATCTCGTTCGCCCCGCGGTCGAGGAACCGCTCCAACTGGTTCACGTCGTCGTTGAGCACCGCCATCAACCCGCCGCTGCTGCGCTCCTCGAAGTAGTCCAGGCCCAGATCCTGCACGTGCCGGTACGCGTCGATCCGAACCTCGTGCTCGAGGCTCTGCGCCAGGTTGCGCCACAGCACCTGGAGCCCGTACTCGAACGCGGACTCCAGCAGCCACACGACGAGTGTCAGCCCCGCGATCACCCACAGCTGCCCGGTGACGTCGGTGACGCCGAACACGTCGGCGACCCATGAATCTTCCCGCACGACGACCGTGTCCACGGCGAGACCGATCAGCAGCGGAGGAGCCACGTCGAACACCTTGTTGAGCACCGAGAACACGGAGGCGGCAAACGCCTGGCGGCGATGATCGCGGCCGTATCGCAGCAGGCGGAACAGGTCGTTGCGGCGGGACATGCGGCGGCGAGGGTAGCGGGGCGGCTCTGCGAGGTAGCCTCCTGCGATGCGCCGCGCCGTGGCCTCATCCGGCTATCTCGGGCTCGTCCCCAGTCGACTCTGGGGCAGCGACTCGGGAGCCGGGACGTTCGGTGCGGCACTGGCGGCGGCGATCGGGATCCTGGTCGTCGCCGCATCCGCTCCGTGGTGGGTGTCCCTCGTACTCGCCGGCATG
>CAYXHU010000173.1:0-4960 GCA_964464675.1 uncultured Acidimicrobiia bacterium | reverse complement strand
GCTCGTAGCGGAACATCGGCCCCGAGTAGGCGGCTTTGAAGATGCCCTGGCGGCCTGCCTGGAGGTAGGCCCGCACCACCGATGCGGTGGCCTCCGGGCGCAAGGTGAGCGACCGGCCCGACTTGTCCTCGAACGTGTACATCTGCTTTTCGACGACCTCGGTGGTTTCCCCCACCCCGCGGGCGAACAGGTCGGTGGCTTCGAAGAGCGGCGTCATCATCAGCCCGTATCCGTACCGCTCGGCGAGATCGTCGAAGGCGCGCAGCAGCATCCGCCACCGGTCGGAGGCGGGCGGCAGGATGTCGTCTGTGCCCTTGGGGGCGCTGGGAATCACCGGCGGAAGGCCTCCAGGAAGGGATTGGTGGCCAGCTCGCGGGCGATGGTAGTGGTGGGGCCGTGCCCGGGAAAGACGGCGGTGTCCCCGGGCAGGGTGACGACGTGGTCGGCCATGCTGCGCATCAGGGAGGCGTAATCGCCGCCGGGCAAGTCGGTCCTGCCGATCGAGCCGGCGAACAGTTGGTCCCCGGCGAACAGGATCCCTTCGGCGGCCACGTGGAAGCAGCAGTGCCCCGGGGTGTGCCCCGGGGTGTGCAGGGTGCGGAGCGAAAGCCCGACGAGTTCGAGCACCTGGTCGTGATGGAGGTCTTCGAAGTGGTCGGGAGGGGCATAGTCACCGGGCGGGACCATCCCGAACAGCATGCGCAGCTGGCCTTCCGGGTCGAGGGCCAGCCACTCGTCGTCGGGGTGCAGGTAGGCGGTGATCCCGTGGTCCGCGGCGACCCGACCTGCGCCGGCCACGTGATCGACGTGGCCGTGGGTGACGAGCAGCGCCACCGGGACCACGTCGTGGCGCCGGCACAGGGCACCGACGGCCTCCGGGTCGGGAGGCGCGTCGATCAGCACCCCCGGGCCCCCTCGTTCGGTGGCGATGATCCAGGTGTTGGTGGCGGCGAACCACAGCGGGGCGCCGGCGACGAGCGGTCTCATGGACCCCAGGCTAGGTCTGCTAGGAGGAGCAGCCTTCTTCCCGGCCCCAGCAGGGCACTCGCACCTCTTGCCAGTTTGAGTAGTACCAGGCATCCCGCATGAGTGGGAACAGCGGCGGACGCAGCGACTCGAGCCGCGTGTCGAACACGTAGTTGCGCGGCGAGAAGTGGGCCGCCATGTCGCCCGTCCCGGTGTGCGCCCGGGAACCGAAGAGGGTGAGCTCGGTCAGGGGGACTCCCCCCGATGAGGGAAGCTCGGGGTCGCCGCTGTCGCCGCAGTCGCGCGCCGTGCGCATGACGCCGCCCTGGGTGAGGTAGGCGGCTGCGATGTTGAGCTCGTAGTCGCCGCCCACCGAGGACGGGTTGATGATGATCTCGTCGCTGGCGATGAGCCCGAGGACGTCGGTGCCCCGGTCGCCCCCGTAGTAGCCGGAGTCGGAGCCCAGGATGATGTTCTTGCGGGATCCGTTCGAGCCGGCGTAGATGGTCACCTGCCCCTTGACGACCCCGGCCTGGCTCGGGCGGCCCATGACCACGTGGTTGTCGGCCCAGACTGCGCCCGCGGCGGGGATCGGGAAGGTCCCGATCGTCGTCCAGGTGGCGTTCTGCGAGTTCAGCCACCACCACTCCTCGGAACTGACGCAGTAGGAGGAGCCGGAGCTGTACGACACCGAGATCCGCAGTTCGCCGACGTCTCCGGAGACGATCGGCTCGATGAGCCAGGCGTTGGGATCGCTGGAGAGGCCGAGCGACGGGTTGAGGGTCCGGCTGAGGCACAGCCCGCCGCCTCCACATGCCACGTCACGGATCAGGTCCAGGTCGTCCCAGAATTTGGAGAAATCGAGCGGGTCCGGGTACTCCTCCCGGATGTCGTTGTACTCCCCATAGCCGTCGTAGCCCTCGGCGTCCCCGGCGAAGATCGGCGGCCCGTACCCGGAGAACCCGCCGATCCTCCCTTCGGCGTACGCGTTGCGATAGACGATCCCCTGCTCGGGGTACGGATCGAACCCGAGGTCGTCTCCGGTGTAGATCTTGCCCCGGATGATCGCCCCCGACCCGAAGCGCAGCTCCTCCTCGACGAGGAAGGCGAACTCGGAGATCGATTCGGGACGGATGTCGGCGGAGATCGCCCTGGTCTGACCGAACTCGTCCTGCTTGGCAACCACGGTCACCGTGACACCACCCCCTGACGGCGGGGGCTCCACGGTGAGCAGCGCGGCGATGTCGTCCGCCTCGATCGCCGATCGCCCTTCGAGCAACGGATGATTGAAGAATCCGCCGGGATCCTGGTAATCCCATGCGGTGCAGTCGTCGTACCAGGCGTCGCCGGGCTGCGCCACCATGCCGTTGTACGCCGAAGCGGCGTCCGTGCAGCGACGCGGCAGCTCCGCCTCGTCCACGAAGTGGCGGTAGTAGAGCGGGTCGATCGTCAGCTTGGCGGCGTAGCGCTCCAGCATCGCCTCGGCGCCGACGAGAATCGTGTCCTCACGCCGCTGGTACTGGGCGTTGCCGTGCTCCGAGGTTGCCTGACGGAAGACGGCGATGATGAGCAGGAGCATCGCCCCGACACCCATGATCACCGCCATCATGGCGAACCCGGACTGGCGGTCCTCACGGAGCATTCCGCAGCGTCACCTCCTCTCGGATCTCGAAGGTGAGCCGGCCCCCCTCGCTCGTTCCGGTCGGCTCGGCGCGCAGCGTGATCGCGACGATCGGCGCCCGGCAACGGGGCTGGCCGCCGCCGCACGCCGACACGTACGACTTCGCCTTCGGGTCTCCGACCCAGGTCACTCCGCGGAACAACGGCACGTCGTCGTGGACCCGGGCCAGCAGGAACTCCTCGGCGAATGGGTCCGCCGCGAATTCCCACGCGGGGCCGCTGTCGGCGACGGCGGCATACTTGGCGGCGGTGAGCTGGCAGTAACCCCCGGAGCAGTCGGTCCGCTCGACGACGACCCTCTCGGGCCCCTCGCGCTCGTCGACGTCGCTGTAGAAGACGACCCGATCCGCTGTGAGCGATTCGACGGGATGCTCCCCGGGTGCCGCTCCGACCGATTGGCGCAGCCAGGTCACCAACTCCCCCATCACCTCGCGGGAATCACGCTGCAGCGCCGCCTGGCGGCTCTGGTCGGCGGCGTTCTGACTGAAGGCGTAGAAGACGCCGAACAGAGCGGAGAGGATGAGCACGGTGAGCATCAACGCCACCGAGAGCTCCACCATGGTGAAGCCCTGCTCGCTGCGGCGGCCGAGCATCACCAGCACCACCCCCCGACCCAGTCGTACCGATTCGAGCCGGCACGCACGTACACCCACTCCTCACCGACCACCTGGCTGTTGGAGTCGCACCGCTTCTTCACCTTGTACCAGCCCTCACCGGCCACGAACGATGCCTCCCCGTCGTCGTTGACCAGCAGGTTGGTGTAGGTGTCGCCGCCGGAGGGCCGGTAGTCGAAGCTGGCGCGTCTGCCGTACTGCAGGACCATGGTTCCCATGCCCTGTGGGCGGGTGAGATCGATCTCCACGTGCCGGTCGATCTCCGGATCGAACACCACCGAGTTCGTGCCGTGCCCCCAGATCGTCGAGCCGGTCGCCGTGAAGGTGATGCCCTCCTCCAGGTCGAAATAGGCGACGCCGTTGGATCCCGTCGTCGCGATGAGCAGTCCCCGGCTCGGGTGGGGGATCTCCACGGTGGCACCGTGGATGCGCCGTCCCGTGTTGTCCCGCACGGTCACGGTGACCGCCACCAGCGTGCCGCCGGGCGTCGTGGTGGTCGTCGTGCTCGCCTGGGTGGTCGTGGTGGTCTCCCCGGGGATCGTGGTGGTGGTCGTCGTCGTGGTTGTCGTCGGCGGTGGCGGGGGAACCAGGGCAACCGCGAGCTCGTGATCCGGATCGGGATAGTCCTCCGGGACGTTCACGGAGGCTGCCGCGAAGGGCTCGTACCCCGTGGCGGTCACCACGATGTCGTAGGCATCGGGGATGAGGCCGTCCACGATGTACTCACCCGGGGCGTACGAGGTGAGCTGCCCGGTGGGCACGTGGGTGAGTGACAGCCGGGCATCCGGGATCGGCGCGCCGGTGCTTGCGTTCGTCACGGTGAGCAGCAGCCGGGCCGGCTTGTAGACGCGCAGGGAGGTCTCGGCGAGCGTTCCGGCGGTCACCGTGATCTGGTCGAGACCGGAGGCGATGTCCTCGGGATGGAAGAGCCAGCCGTCGGGGATGCCGAACTCGACCACGTAGTCGGCAGGGGGGATCGCCGGGAAGACCTGCACCGCCTCGCGCGACCCCGACGAGATGGGTGCGGCGGGATCGGCATGCAGCCGGAGTTGCGGGAGCACCTGCTCGGCCGTCTGGAACGGCTCGTGAGCGCTCAGCGTGACCCGGGCGTTGGCGATGCCCTCGTGGGCGCCGATGTTGGGGGGCGCCACGATCGTCTCCATCATCACCGGCCGCTCGTCGTGGTCGGCGGCGGTCACCGTGACCACGGCCACCTTGTAGTCGACCCCGGGATCCCAGGCACCGGGGACGCCGTCGCCGCCCTGGTCGATGACGTTGAGGCCGGTCACCGACCCCTCGTAGGTGACCCGGGTCTCGATCGTGAAGGCGCGGCCCTCGACCTCGACGCTCTTCTCCGACTCGAGGATCCCCGACGGGGTGTAGCCGGGGATGCCGATGTCCTCGTAGTCGAGGGAGCGGATCGTCTCGATCTCGGCCTGTGCGAGGTGCTGGGACACCGACACCGCCCGGGAGTCGTCGAGCCGTCCGATGGCCGACATGATCGGCTGGATGCTGAGCATGACCGCGACGAGCAGGATCGTCACCGCCACCAGGGCTTCGATAACGGTGAACCCGGCCTCGTGGTGGGCTCGGTACCCCGCCCCGCCTCGTCCAGGATCGATCGTGGGCCGGCGGGAACGCGGCCGCGGGCGCGCAGCGGTCATGTGTACCTATCGACGGCGTAACGGCCCGACTTGATG
>CAYXHU010000172.1:0-4970 GCA_964464675.1 uncultured Acidimicrobiia bacterium | reverse complement strand
TCGCCGCCGGCGCTGCGCACCATCTCCTCGTCGACCCTCAGGTGCTCGCGGATGGCCTCCTCGGCGAGGGAGGGGTCCCCCGACAGCAGCGCCTCGAGGATCGGCCCGTGCAGGTCCACGTAGTGCCCTGCCGGGTTGAGGCCGGCCACGGTCACCGTGAGGTAGGTCTGTGCGAACGGCTGCAGCATCATCCACACCCGCTCCAGGGTGCGGTTCCCTGAGGCGTGGATGATGGTGGCGTGGAACTCGGTGTTCTTCAGGGCGTGGTCATGGACGTTGCCGGCGCGCGACGCCTCGGCCATCTCACGGGAGAGCCGCCGCAGCGTCTCGGCCACCTCGGCGGAGATGCGGCCGGCCGCCTCCCGTGCAGCGAGTACCTCGAGCTCGGTGCGGACCCGCATCACCTCGAGGTGCTCGCTGCGGGTGGGCTTGCGGACCCGGGCGCCGCGATAGGGCTGCAGCTCCACGAGGCCGAGCGCGGCGAGGTCCCTGAGCGCCTCGCGCACCGGGCCCTGGCTGATCCCGAACTCCCTGGCGATCTGGGTCTCGACGATCCGCTCCCCCGGAGCGAGGCCGCCTTCCATGATCAGCGTCAGGAGGCGATCCTTGATCTGGTCGCCGAGCATGTAGTGGCGGACCGGCTGGCCGGGCAGTTCGCGGTCGGCGGCTTCTGTTCGCTGGGCCATCGATCCTCCATGTACGGAGCCGGCGGGACCGGGCGAATCGTAGATCATCGATGAGATGTCGTGCCAGTTCTTGGTGAGCGCGGATCGCCGGCGTGCACCCAGGGTGCCATCACGGTGGTTCCCCGCCGCCCGGCGCCGGCCCGTTCTCCTCGTCCCGGGCGGCCAGCAGTGCCTCCAGCACCCGCTCGGCGGCGAGCGGCAGATCCCGGATCCGGATGCCCAGCGCGTCGCACAGCGCGTTGGCGATGGCCGGCGGCGTGGCCGCCGCCGCAGGCTCGCCGATCCCCTTGGCGCCGAACGGGGCCTCGGGATGCTCCGACTCGACGATGATCGGCACGATGCGAGGCGTGTCCTGGATCGTGGCGATCTTGTAGTCGGTGAAGCTGCCGTTCCCGATCCGCCCCTCGTCTGAGTGGAGCTGCTCGAAGAGCGCATTCGACAGGCCCATGACGACGCCGCCTTCGATCTGTTGCTCGCAGGTGACCGGGTTGATCGCACGCCCGACGTCGTGGGCTGCGGCGACTGCGACGACGCGCACGACCCCGGTCTCGAGGTCGACCTCCACCTCGGCCGCGTGGGCCCCCACCATCCAGAAGATGCTGCTCATCCATTCGAGGCCCGGCTCGGCCTTCAGGAGCGGCGATCCCGCCGAGGAGTAGCGGGCCGACCCGATGACGGAACGGCCCGAGAAGGCGGGACCACCGAGCAGCTCCGCCAGAGAGATTCGGGCCTGAGATCCTTCGTACACCGTGCCGTCTCGCAGGTCGAGCAGATCGGGGTCGGCTCCGAGCTTCCCGGCGGCCACTCGCAGGATCTCGGCACGGACCTCCCCGCCCGCAAGGCGGATCGCGTTGCCCACGTGGAAGGTCGTGCGGCTCGAGGCCACGGGGCCGTTGTACGGGGACGACGCGGTGTCGGTAGGCACGATCGTCACCCGGTCGAGCGAGACTCCGATCGTGTCGGCGGCCATCTGAGCGAGCACCGTGGCCTGTCCCGACCCGATCTCGGGAGCAGAGCACGACACCACCACCTCCCCGTCCTCCTGGACCTCGATCACGCAGTTCGAACTGGTCGGCGTCGCCGTCGGCTTGATGAGCGCCGCGATCCCCTTGCCACGCCGCAGATGGGGGGCGGGAGGGCGCTCGACGCTCCCCCACCCGATCTGCTCGGCGGCGCGCTCCAGCGACTCGCGCACGTTGACGCCCCGCATGATCTGCCCGTTGAGGAACGGGTCCCCCTCCTCGTAGGCGTTGCGCAGCCGGACCTCCAGCGGATCGATGCCGAGGCGGCGGGCGATCTCGTCCATCTGCGACTCGCACGCCCAGGTGACCTGGGTCACGCCGTACCCCCGGTACGACCCGGTGACCGGCGTGTTCGTGTACACCTGGCGCGACGTGATCGCCACGTTCGGGGTCCGGTACGGGCCGACCACCGACTGCGCGCCGCGCACGGCGACTCCGACGGTGTTCGACGTGTACGCCCCGCTCCCCCAGAGGATGTCGGCGCTCTGAGCGAGGAGGATCCCGTCGGAGGTGGCCCCGGTCTTCAGGCGGAGGATCGCGGGGACCCGCAGCTGCGATGTGGTGAGATCCTCCTCCCTGCTGAACCCGACCCGGACCGGCCGGCCGCCGGCATGCCTGGCCAGGGCAACGGCGACCGCCTCGGAGACGAGCGTGTTCTTGCCTCCGAACGAGCCCCCCACGTACCCCACCACGAGCCTGACCTTGGTGCTCGGCACGCCGAGGGCGCCGGCCAGTTCGTCGCGCAGATGGAAGGGTCGGTCGGTGGACACCCACAGCGTGTAGTCGCCCCGGATCGGGTTCCACACCGCGACCGAGGCGTGCGTCTCCAGCGCGGCGTGGCTGAGCGCCTGGGCGGTGTACTCCTCTTCGACGACGAGATCCGCCGCGGCGAAACCGGCCGCGAGATCGCCGCGCTCGAAGTGGTAGAGCGTGTTGACGTTGCTGTGCGGCACGATCTGGTGCGATCCCCGCTCGTAGGTGTGCAGGTCGGGGTGAACCAGCGGCGCGCCGTCGGCGAGCGCGTCCCGCAGGTCGAAGACGGCGGGGAGCGCCTCGTACTCGACGTCGATCAGGTCGAGGGCCTCCTGGGCGCGGCGTTCCGTGTCGGCGGCGACGGCAACGACGGGCTCGCCGACGTACCTGACCCGGTCGATCGCCAGGAACGGCTGGTCCTTGACGGCCGACCCGAAGGTGAACGGGAAGTCCCTGCCGGTGACCACCGCGGCGACTCCGGGAGCCCGGCGGGCCCTGGAGACGTCGATGCTCACGATCCGGGCGTGCGGGTGCGGGCTGCGCAGCACCGCCCCGTGGAGCATCCCGGCGAGGGCGACGTCCGAGCCGTACACCGCGGCGCCGGTCACCTTCTCGACGGCGTCCACCCGCGGGATGCGCTCGCCGACCGTCACGTCGCACCTCCTGTGAGGGCTGCGACGGCGTCGAGCACCTTCGGGTACGAGCCGCAGCGGCACAGCACGCCGCCGAGCGCCGCCGCAGCCGCCTCGCGGGTCGGCTGTGCCCCCGAGGCGAGCAGGGCCTCCACGACGAGCACCATCGCCGGCGTGCAGAACCCGCATTGCACCGCCCCGGCGGCCACGAAAGCTCGCTGCACCTCGTCGAGGGCGCCGTCGACGGCCAGTCCCTCCACGGTCGTCACATCCCTGCCGGCGACGTCGCCGGCGAGCAGGAGGCACGACACCACCGGGCTGCCGTCCAGGAGCACCGTGCACGTGCCGCACTCGCCGACGCCGCAGCCCTCCTTGGTTCCCGTGAGGTGGAGCACCTCGCGTAGCGCCTCGAGCACCGTGGTGTTGGGCTCCACCTCGATGCGGCGCTCCTCTCCGTTGACGGTGAAATCGATCGGGATCATGCGCACTCCACGGCGTCGAGGGCATCGCCGAGCGCCCGGGCGACGAGGACCCGCGCCAGCACCCGCCGGTGCGAGGCACTGGCCCGCACATCGTCGATGGGCGCCGTCTCCGAAGCGGCCGCCGCGGCGGCCCGGCCGAGCACGTCGCCGGTGGGACGGGCCCCGGTCAGCACGGCCTCGGCCTCCAGCGCACGCACCGGGGTCGGGCCCACCGAGGCGAGCACGATGCGAGCGTCCGCCACGGTCCCTTCCTCGTCGAGCACCACACCGGCCGACGCGCCGACGATCGCCAGGTCGGTGCCGCCGCCCCTGGTGCCGATCTTGAGGTGGCTCGTCCCGGAGCGTGCAGGCGGATCGGGGAGGAAGACCGACGTCACGATCTCGTCGGGGGCCAGGCCGCTCACCCCGGGCCCGGCCCACAGGTCGGCGGCGGCGACGTCCCGCCGCCCGGCGGCTCCCTCGACGGTCACCACCGCGGCGTGCACCCAGAGCGGGGGTGCCAGGTCCGAAGCAGGCGAGGCCCTGCCGATGTTCCCCCCGATCGTCGCCAGGGCCCGCACCCCGGGCGGACCGAGCACTCCCGCGGCCATCTGCAGAGCGCGATGCCTGCGGGCGACGGAGGCCGAGTGCTCGATGGTCCGTATGCCGCACAGCGCCCCGACCCTGACGCCTCCGCCCTCTCCGGCGATCCCGTCGAGCCCGTCGATCCGCTTCAGGTTCACGATCGCCTCGGGCCGGTCGCGTCCCGTCTTCATGTCGACCACGAGGTCGGTCCCGCCGGCGAGCAGCCGGCCCGTACGGCCGCGGCCGGCCAGGATCTCGACCGCCTCGCCGACCGAGTCGGGCTCGAAGTAGGCGAACGACCGGAGGCGCAGCACCGATGCTCCCTACGCGGCGCCCGGCTGCATGAGCTCGATGGTCACCCCACCCGGCGCGGCCACGAAGGCGATCTCGAATCCCCCCGCTCCGGGCCTCCGTTCGTAGATCTCCAGTCCCTGCTCGGTGAAGCGAGCGACATCGGCATCGAGGTCGTCGGTGAGGACACCGATGTGCTCCACCCCGTAGTGGGGGAACCCGGCCGGCTCGCCCGTGGCCTCACCGTCCGGGGGGTTGGTGATGTTGATTCGAACCCCGCCGAGCTCCACCGGGGCGAACACCATCGAGCGGAACTCGGTCTCGGGGACGAGGGTGGCCCCGAACGTCTCCGCCCACCACCTGGCCGTCGCCCTGGGGTCTTCCGACTTGATGTGGACGTGGTGGAACCGGTGCGCCATCTCCCTCCTCGCTCGGACGGGCCTCATGAGCGGAGGCGGCAGCGGGGTTCCCCGCTGCCGCCTGCTCGTTCGTCGATGTCGTTCTGCTACTCGGCTACCAGGTGCAGACGTTGTTGGCGTC
>CAYXHU010000171.1:0-4971 GCA_964464675.1 uncultured Acidimicrobiia bacterium | reverse complement strand
GGCGGGCAACCCGAAACCCGAGGGAAGGTTTGGGGACCGTGCACGACGGGTAGGCGCGCTCGGAACACTCCAACGGAGGGATCCATGCAGCACCGATACGCGCCCGCCGGGATCAGCACTGGAGACGCCGAACGTCTCGCCGAGCTGCTCCAGGAACGCCTCTACTCGCTGGTGGACCTGTCGCTGACCCTCAAGCACGTTCACTGGAACGTGGTGGGACCCGGGTTCATCGCCGTCCACGAGATGCTCGACGATCACGTGGCATCGATTCGGGCGATGAGCGACGCGCTCGCAGAACGGATCGCCACGCTCGGCGGCATCCCCAACGGGCTGCCCGGAGGGCTCACCGCCAATCGGAGCTGGGACGACTACGCCCTCGGCCGGGGCGTCGTGCCCGCCCACCTCGGCGCGCTCGACATGGTGTACGACGGGGTCGTCGGCGCCCACCGTGCCGCCGTCGAGGAGTCCGGGCCGATCGACCCGATCACCGAGGACCTGTTGATCGAGCAGACCCGCGGGCTGGAGATGATCCAGTGGTTCGTGAGAGCCCACCTGCAGGACACCTCGGGCCGGCTCCCCACCGCCGACGCCGACACCGAACTCGACGCCGCAGCCGCTGCGGCCACGGCCGATCATCTCGGTTAGCCCCGAGCCGGGATGACAAGAGGGCCCGGATCCGATCCGGGCCCTCTGCCTCGTCCTGGGTGGGTCAGCGTTCGGCCGACTCGGTGTCGAGGTCGTCCCGCACATCGTTCATCAGCTGTTTCAACCTGGCCTCGATGGCGTCGATGGCCTCACCCGTCTTGCGCTGGATCGTCGCCACCACCTGATCCCAGCGCCCTTCGAGGCGCTGCAAGTCGTCGTCGGTGATGGCGCCCCAGGCTTCCTTGACGCGGCCCTTCATCTCGTCCCACCTGGTCTCGAGCATGGCTCTATTGGTCACGCCGAATGACTCCCTTCGGATCGATGGTCGTCCTCCAGCCCTACCCGGGTGCAGGCATCCTGAAACAATTACCGCCGCATCAGGTTCAGACGGGAACGCGCCGCCGGACGTTTCGCCGGGGGTCCGTCGCGGTAGGTGGAGGACATGACCGATGTGCGGCCGCACCGCGACGCCCACGGAAGCGTTGCTGCGGTCCGGGGCAGCGTCGTGGACGTCGCCTTTCCGGGCCGCCTGCCCGATATTCGCGACCTGATCCACCTCGGCGACGACGTCGTGGCCGAGGTTGCGGCCCACCTGGAAGCCGGCACGGTGCGCTGCTTGGCGATGACGCCGACACAGGGGCTGAGCCGCGGAGATCCGGCAGTCGCCTCCGGCGGACCGATCACGGTGCCGGTGGGCACGGCGCTGCTCGGCAGAGCGATCGACGTCTTCGGTCACCCCATCGACGATGCCGGCGACATCGAGGCGGCAGATCGTCGTTCGATCTACCCGGAAGCCGTACCGCTGCGCGATCGAACCACGGGCACCGAGGTTTTCGAGACCGGGATCAAGGCTATCGACGTGCTGACTCCTCTCGAGCGGGGCGGCAAGGCCGGGCTGTTCGGGGGCGCCGGCGTGGGCAAGACCGTGCTCATCATGGAGATGATCCACAACATGGTGGGTCGTCACGAAGGCATCAGCCTGTTCTGCGGGATCGGCGAACGGAGTCGCGAGGCGGAGGATCTGTACCGCGAGCTCTCCGAGTCGGGCGTCCTCGACGAAACCATCCTCGTCTTCGGTCAGATGAAGGAGGAGCCGGGGGCCCGGCTGCGGGTCGGTCACACCGCGCTCACCGTCGCCGAGTGGTTCCGCGACGTGCGCCGCACCGACGTGCTCATGCTCATCGACAACATCTTCCGCTTCGTCCAGGCGGGATCGGAGGTCTCCGGGCTCCTCGGCAGGATCCCGTCGGAGCTCGGATACCAGCCGACGCTGTCGACCGAGCTGTCGGAGCTCGAGGAGCGGATCTCGAGCACGTCGGACGGCGCCATCAGCTCGATCCAGGCCGTCTACGTCCCGGCCGACGACTTCACCGACCCGGCGGCGGTGCACATCTTCGGCCACCTGTCGGCCTCGGTGGTGCTGTCCCGGGACCGGGCCGCCGAGGGCCTCTACCCGGCCGTGGATCCGCTGAGGTCCGACTCGAAGATGCTCGTTCCCCAGATCGTCGGCCGCCGCCACTACGGGATCGCCAGGGAGGTGCGCCGGACGCTCGCCTCCTACGAGGACCTCAAGGACGTGATCGCCATGCTCGGCATGGAGGAGCTCTCCGAGGACGACCAGCGGACGGTCGCCCGGGCCCGCAGGCTGGAGCGGTTCCTCACGCAGCCGTTCTTTGTCACCGAGCGGTTCACCGGCCTCGAGGGCCGGATGGTGAGCCTCGAAGACGGGCTCGACGGCTGCGAGCGCATCCTCGCCGACGAGTTCGCCGAGGTCGACGAGGGCGACCTCTTCATGATCGGGGCGGTCGGGGAGGCGGAGCCGGCCCGTGCCGGCGGGACCGGGGAGGACGGCACGTGAGGCTCCTGATCACGCTCCCCAATCGTGTGCAGGTCGACGCCGAAGTCGAGAAGGTGGGCGCCGAGGGCAGCCACGGATCGTTCACCATGCTCCCGCGGCACCTCGACCACGTGGTGCTGCTCGAGCCGGGGATCCTCTCCTACACCCGGGACGGCGAGGAGCACTTCGTGGCCGTGGACGGGGGCATCCTCGTGAAGGTGGGCGACCGCGTCCGGGTGGCGACGACGGCGGCGATCCTCGGCGACCGGCTCGACGAACTGGAGCGCATGATCGCGGCGACCTTCCGGCGGCGTGACGAACGGGACCGCGCCGCCCGAGCCGCTCTGGTCCGCTTCGAGTCCAGAGTCGTCCACGAGCTGTTCGAGTTCGAGGAAGCGTCGTGAGCACCTCCGACGATCGCCGTCGCGGGTTCGGCCGCATCATCGGTCGGAAGGCGGTTCGCCGGCTGGAGGCGCGCCGGAGACGGGACAGTCCCTGGTTCTGGCTGGGCATGCTGGGCCTCATCGGCTGGTCGGTGGCGATCCCCACCCTCCTGGGGGTCGCGCTCGGGCTGTGGCTCGACGACGTCGCCCACTCCGGCTTCTCGTGGGTGCTCAGCATGCTGGTCGTCGGGCTCGCCGTCGGGCTGTTGAATGCCTGGTACTGGGTGCGGCGCGAATCGGCGGACGACGACCCTCCCGGGGGCGTCGACGATCTCCGGGAGGGGCCGCCGTGATCCTCGACCTCGCCCTCGGGCTTGTCGCGGGCATCGCGGCAGGCGCGGTGTTCTTCGGCGGGCTGCGCTGGACCCTCGATCGGCTGGCCGCGTCCAGGCGCCCGCTCGGGCTGGCCGCGGCGAGCTTCGCAGTGCGCAGCGCCGCGGTCGCCGGGCTGCTCGTCGTGGTGTCCGGCGGGAGCGCGTCGCGGGTCCTGGCCGGCCTCGCCGGGCTGCTCGTGGTGAGGACGGTGCTGGTCGGCCGGGCGCGCCGCAGCCTCGCCGACGCCGGGAGAGAAGAGGCGCCGTGGATCTGACCCAACTGTCTCCCGACGAGGTCGTCTACTGGGAGTGGGGCTTCCTCGAGCTGAACGCCACGATCGTGTTCACCTGGGGCGTGATGGCGTCGATGATCCTCGCCGCCTGGCTGGTGGGCCGCCGGGTCACCTCGTCGACGAGCATCCCGCGTTCGCAGAACGCCGCGGAGGTGATCATCGACTACATCCGCGACCAGATCCGCGAGATCAGCGGCGGCGACCGCCCCGGCCCCTACCTCCCGTTCATTGGGACGCTGTTCCTGTTCATCGCGGTCGCCAACCTGCTCACGATCGTGCCCGGGTACGTGGCACCGACGGCATCGCTGTCGACGACGGCGGCGCTGGCCGCGGCGGTGTTCTTCGCCGTTCCCGCCTACGGGATCGCCCAGCAAGGAGTCGGCGACTACCTGAGGCACTACGTCGAGCCGAACCCGGTGATGCTGCCGTTCAACGTGATCGGCGACCTCTCGCGCACGCTGGCGCTCGCCGTGCGCCTGTTCGGCAACGTGATGAGCGGCACGAAGATCGTGGCGGTCCTCTTGGCCGTCATCCCGTTCCTGTTCCCGATCGTGTTCCGGGCCCTCGGACTGCTCACGGGGCTGATCCAGGCCTACATCTTCGCGGTCCTCGCCATGGTCTACATCGCCTCGGGGATGTCGGCCTCCGAAGCCCGCGACGAAGAAGACACCGCCCAGGGCGACCCGGTCGCCGCAGAGGAGTGATGGACATGGATGCACAGACCGCAATCGGATTCGTGTCGGTGATCACCGCCGGCCTGACCATCGCCATCGGCTCCATCGGGCCGGCCCTCGGTGAGGCCAGATCCCTCGACCGGGCTCTGGCCTCGATCGCCCAGCAGCCCGACGAAGCGGGCCGCATCACACGGACGGTCTTCGTGGGGCTGGCGTTCATCGAGTCGACGGCGATCTACTGCTTCGTGATCTCGATCATCCTCATCTTCGCCAACCCCTTCTGGAACCAGGTGGCGGGAGGCTGACGTGAGGCTGGGACGCTCCGGCGCGCTCGGGGGGCCGCCATGCTGATCGACTGGTTCACGGTGGTCGCCCAGCTCATCAATTTCGCGATCCTGCTCGTCGCGCTCAAGCTCCTGCTGTACGACCGCATCGTGGAGGCGATGGAGGAACGGCGCCGCACCATCGAGGAGCAGGAGGAACGCGCCGAGCAGGCCCGCCGGGAGGCCGACGAACGGGCCGAGGAGCTCGAGGAGGACCGTCACGAGCTGCGCGCTCGCCGCGACGAGATCCTCGACGAAGCCCGCCGGGATGCGGAGGAGCGGCGCCGCGAGCTGCTCGACGAGGCGCGCCGCCAGGTGGAGAGCCAGGAGCAACAGTGGCGGAAGAGCGCCCGGGCCCGTCAGGATCGGCTGCTCGCCGACCTGCAGCGCGTCACCGGCCGGCGGGCTGCGGAGATCTCGAGGCGTGCCCTGCGCGATCTCG
>CAYXHU010000170.1:0-4979 GCA_964464675.1 uncultured Acidimicrobiia bacterium | reverse complement strand
TCGCCCGAGGTGTTGACGACCTCCACGGTGAAGGTGGCCGTCCCCCCCTCTTCGTAGAAGGTTCCGGGATCGGCGGACTCCGACACCGCTATCGAGGGCGGGACACAGTCCTGTACGGTCGTCACCAGGGCTGCGGCGTCGAGATGGGAGCCTTCGGAGGTGGACACCGCCAGCACGGTCGTCGTATCCACGTCGCCTTCGCTCCCGGCCGGGGAGGTCACGACCACCCGGAAGCCGGCCTCCGCCTGGGCGGCCAGGACCCCGGTGTCCGGAACCCCATCCGAGTCGGAGTCTGCCTCCGGGGCAACCGTGTCCCAGGTCCCGTCGCCGGTGTCGTCGACGGCCAGCGTCACCGCACCGGCGGCGTCGAGCAGCTCCACCCGCCATCCCGCAGAGGACGTGGCGGTCAACGCGTACGTGTCGGCCGCGTCGAGCGACTCGTTTGCCACGATGACGTCGTACGGCACCGCGGCCCCCGGGCAGGTCGCTGCGGCGCCGTCGGGCTCCACGGACACCTGCGACGCCCACGCCGGGCTCGCCTGAAGGGTCTGATGCGCCACCGATGCGGCGAGCAGCGCCAGGACGAGCATGACTCGTACCGACCCGAACCTCGTGCCGCCGGCGGCTGGTGCGCGGTGAACTGTGCTGGCCATGGTCGAACCGTCTCCTTACGGGAACCTCCGGTACGCATCGACTCGCTCGGAGACGCGCTTGAGGAGTGATTAGTCATCCTGAGGCCCGCGGGTAGTCACTCCGCGGAGGGGCGCTGTGCCGTCGCGAGACCCTCGGCGGCGCTACTTGCCGAACCGGCGCTCGCGACGGGTGAAATCTCGCAGGGCGCGCAGGAAGTCCACCCGCCGGAACGCCGGCCAGTAGACGTCCACGAAGGAGTACTCGGCGTAGGCGGCCTGCCACAGCAGGAACCCGGACAGCCGGGACTCGCCGCTCGTGCGGATCACCAAGTCCGGGTCGGGCAGACCGGCCGTGTACAGATGAGACGCCAGCGCGTCGGCGTCGATGTGTCCGGCGATCTCTTCGGAGGGGACGCCGGCCGCCGCCAGCTGGCCGACCAGGTCCCGTACCGCATCGACGATCTCCTGGCGCCCCCCGTACGCCAGGGCGATCGTCAGCCGCCGCTCGCCCGTGCTGCAGGACTCGGTGGCCTCCTGCACCGCCGCCTGCAGCTCGTCGGGGAGCAGGTCCAGCCGGCCGATGACGCCGACCCGGACCCCGCTGCACCCGGCCACACCGGGAAGCCTGCGGAGCAGCCCGCCGAGGACCCCGAAGTACGGATCGAGCTCGGATCTGGGGCGGGCGAGGTTCTCCTGGCTCAGGAGCCAGCAGGTCACCGCCGGGATCTGCAGCTGGCCGCACCACTCCAGGAAGTCCACGAACTTGTCCATCCCGGCTCGGTACGAGGCCGTGTAGTCGGGCAACCCGGTCGCCCTGGCGAAACGGCGATGGCCGTCGTGGATGACCCCCACGTGACGAGGGAGCCGGGAACGATCCAACGATCGCAGCAGCCGCTCTTCGTACAGGCGATAGAGCGGCCGCGCCGCTGCAGAGGAAACGGTCATGGTCTCGAACCCGAATGATACGTCGGACCCGGGACCCCGCCCCGGCTCGCCGGACGGCTCACTCCCCTGCCAGACAGGCTGCCGGCCCCAGGAAGAACCCGTCCTGGAAGGCGTCGAAACGCTGGAACGGCGTACCTCCGAACGATTCGCCGGACACCGGATCGTCGCCGAATGCCAGGAACCCGGAGATCGCCTCGTCGAGGTCGCCCGGAGACAGCAGGATCCCCGTCGGGTTGTCCACCGGGATGAGCGCGGCCGCCCACGCACCGGTGAAGCAGTCTGCCTGCAGCTCCGCCTCGAGGCCTTCCATCGGCAGCCCGGCGCGGGCCTGCACGGCCGTCGCCCATTCGTGGGCCATTACCACCCCGATGGCGAAGTCGCCGATGTTGTCGTAGAGCCTCGGGAACAGGCTCTCGTCGTCCCAGGCGATGAAGTCGCCCTCCGGGCAGTAGAAGGCGTTGTCGAGGTAGTCGTTCGGATCGGGCTCTCCCTCGCCGCAGCGGGGCAGGAGCCCGGTGGAGGGCAGATAGGACCCATAATCGGACAAGGGGAGGTACGGGGAGCCGAACAACTCGGGGAACACGATTTCCCAGTACGTCTCGAGCGACTCCCCGAGCAGCGGGGCCGTGTCGGCGTAGGGCAGGTTGCCGCCGGTCTCGAGGTCCTGCTGCGTGAGCGGGATGTCGACGACGACGTACGCCCCCGTCTCGTAGTCGGCGCACCTGTCGGCCCCGTTGAAGTAGCCGTCCTGGAAGGCGTTGAAGCGGTCGAATGCGCTCCCGTGAGCCTGCGGGTCGGTGGGCGACGTGCCGGGGGGATCCCGGAAGAGCAAGAACCCGGCCATGGCCTCTTCGAGGTCGCCCGGTTCGAGGACGAGGTTCTCGCTGTTCCCCGCATCGACGTCGGCCGCCCACGACCCGGCGAAGCAGTCGGCCTGAAGCTCCGTCATGATCGTCGGGCCGAACACCTGGCCGCGAGCCTGGATGGCGTGGCCCCACTCGTGGGCGAGCACGAACGAGATCGTGAAGTCCCCGAACTCGTTCCACAGGTCGGGGAACAATCCCTCGGCGTCCCATGCCACGTAGTCCCCCGGCCGGCAGTAGAACGCGTTGTCGTAGTAGAGCTCGGCGGGGATCGGGTCGGGACCGCACGGCGGGACGTCGCCGGTCGATGGGAAGTACGGGACCGTCGCCGACACGTCCTCGTAGGCGACGCCGTACAGGTCGGGCATGACCCGATCCCAGTACGCCACGATGTCGGTGATCGTGAGGTCGATCACCTCCTCCATGGTCAGCGGCTGGAGATCGGACGGCGCCATCGTCGTGGTGGTCGTCGATCCCGCCGTCACCGACCCTAGGCAGGCCTCGGTCACGTCGAGGACGACCTCCTGTCCCGTGATGTCCCCGCCTTCGAGCGCCAGGAACTCGTCGAGGGTGAGCCGTCTCTCGAACTCCTCGATGGTGCATCGGCAGAAGGCAGGGTCACCCGACTCGGTGCACCCCTCCATGTAGGCATCGACGATCGCCTGCGGGAAGCCCTCGGCTGCAGTCGTCGTGGTGGGAGGGGCTGTGGTCGTGGTCGAACTCGTGGTGACCGTCGTGTCGTCGGCTCGGGTGGTCGTCGTGCTCTCGGTGGAGGTCGTCGATGCCTCGGTGCTCTGGGTGAACACGGAACCGTCGCCGCTGCACGCCGCCATCACGAGGACCGCTGCGACGACGAGGGTCATCCTTCGCTGCATGGGGATCTCCTTCCGGAGGGCACGATCGACTCCTCACACAGTGCATGCACCGTTCGGGGCCTGCTCCTCAACGATACAACGGGCCGGGGCTTCCGTTGCCTCCCACCTCTCGGTAGAGGGCGGCGAGCCGGCGGGCCCAGACCCGGCCGTCGAACTCCTCCTCGAATCGGCGCCGAGCCGACCGGCCGAGCTCGCGACGGAGCCCCGGATCGCCGAGGAGCGATCCGATCGCACCTGCCAGCGCTGCCGGGTCGCCGGGGGGGACCAGCACACCCGCCCCGCCGCCGACGATCTCCGGAAGCCCCCCTACCCGGGAGGCCACCACCGGCGCCCCCACCGCGCAGGCGTAGATGAGCGCGGTGGCAAGCGCATCGGCGAGGCTGGGATGAGCGACGACGTCGGCGGCGGCCGCTGCGGCGGCGACGTCGTCGCGGAAACCTGCGAACACCACGCGGTCTGCGATCCCGAGCCGCCCCGCCAGCGACCGCAGTCGCTCCGCCTCGGGACCGTCACCCACCAGGGCGAACCACGCGTCCGGCACCATCGCCGCAGCCTCCAGCAGCACGTCGTGGCCCTTCCCTGCTCGCAGGAGGGCGATCGTCACCACCATCGGCGCACCCTCCGGGATCCCCAACTCCCGACGCACCGTCCTGCGGGTGTCCTCCGAGACCTCCCCGGGGTCGCCGATCCCGTTGCGGATCGTCACCACCCGCTCCGGTCGTTCGCCGAACGTGTCCAGGTACCAGCGCCGGGTCGCCTCCGACACGGCGATCGTGCGGGCGGCGTGCGCCATCCGCTGCCGGGCCGCCAGCCGCCGCTTGAGACGCCCCAGCGGGGACACCTCCATCTCGATGAGGTGCAGGGTGGACACCATCGGGATGCCCAGGCGAGGGGCGGCTCGTGAGGCGATGATGTCTGCATGCTTGAGATGGCTGTGCACCACCTGGGCGCCGACCTCGGAGAGCAGCGCCCGGGCACGGCCCGGCCCGCGCGGATCCCAGCGGGACGGCAAGCCGAGCGAGAACACCGGCACGCCGAGGCGGGTGAACGAGTTCGCGAACCGGCTGCCGTGCAGCGGCATCATGCTGACCACGCTCAGGTCGATGCCCGCATCGGGGGCGAGCCCGGCGAGATCGACCAGCAGATGCTCCGCTCCGCCGGCACGCAGGTCGTGGATGAGGTGGCTCACCCGGATCGGTTCTTCGCCGTTCATGTCGCCCGCCGTTCCTCCAGCCTGGGACATCGGCCTCGCGCCGGCCTCCCTGTAGCCGCCGGGTAGCGACACCGGGACCCCTACGCTCCCCAGCGTGCGGATCCTCGTCACCGGAGCAACCGGATACATCGGAGGGCGGCTCGTGCCCGTGCTGCTGGAGCGCGGCCACGACGTGCGATGCCTGGCCCGGCATCCCGAGCGCCTCGAGGCGCGCCCCTGGCGGGACGCAGTCGAGGTCGTCCCCGGCGACGTGCTCGTCGCCGAAGACCTCGACGTCGCCCTCGAGGGGTGCGACGCTGCGGTGTACCTGGTCCACTCGATGGCCCGCGGCGCGGACTTCGAGGAACAGGACCGCATCGCCGCCGTCACCTTCTCGGAGGCCGCGCAGCGGGCCGGCGTGCGGCGACTCGTGTATCTCGGAGGGCTGGGCCCCGACGAGGGGTCCCATCTG